>JAAOZX010000517.1 GCA_012274225.1 Comamonadaceae bacterium
ACGTTGAAGGTGCCGGTGAAGTTGCGCTGCTCCAGCCATTTGCCCAAGGTGTGACGCAGCAGCTTGCGGCGCTGGCTGAAGGCGACCTGCACCAGTTCCGACAGCAGCGCCGGGTCGACCGCGGCGGGCGCGGGCAGCGGGACCATCCGCACCACCGCGCTGTCCACGCGCGGCGGCGGATCGAACGAGGCGGGTGGCACGGCCAGCACGTTTTCCATTGCGTAGCGCCATTGCAGCATCACCGAAAGCCGGCCGTAATCGCCGCGCTCAGGGCTCGCCACCATCCGGTCGACGACTTCCTTTTGCAGCATGAAGTGCTGGTCTTCGATGCACGCGACAAAGTCCAGGAGATGAAAAAGGATGGGCGTCGAGATGTTGTAGGGCAGGTTGCCCACGACCCGGATTTTCGGCGCGCCGAGCGACCGGGCCAGAGCGCCAAAGTCGACCTGCAACACGTCAGCCTGCGTGACCGACAACTGCCCGTGGTTGCGCAGCCGCGCCGCGAGGTCCCGGTCCAGTTCGATCACGGCCAGCTTTCCCAGCCGCTCGACCAAGGGCTGCGTGAGTGCCGCCAGCCCGGGGCCGATTTCGACCATGGCCTGTCCCGGCCGCGGATCGATCGCCCGCACGATGGCATCGATGACCGCCGGGTCCGTCAGGAAATGCTGGCCGAAGCGCTTGCGGGCAACATGATGCATGGGGTCAGATCTCGATTCAGGACAGATGTCATGCCGGAGGCGAAAACGGTGGACGAAATCGAGCTCTGACCCCACTGATTAAGGACAGGTCGCCCTCTTGACAAACTGTCAGCTGCGAAGGGCGTCAGCCCGGCGGCTCGCGGAACTCGACATAGGCGCGCCCGCGCACTTCCTGGGCCCACTGGACGTAGGCCTCGTCGAGTTTCTTCTCACGCAGCAGGTTGCGCGCCACTTCGCGCTGCTCGCGCAGGGTCAAGGTCGCTTGGCGGCGCTCCAGCAGTTGGATCAGGTGCACCCCAAAGCGCGTCATCAGCGGCTCGGCGATCTGCCCCGGCGCCAGGCTGGTGAGCACATCCTCGAACTCGGGGACGAACATGCCGGGCGCAGCCCAGCCCAGGTCGCCACCATTGGCGGCACTGGCGTCCTGCGAATACTCTCGCGCCAGCTGCGCGAAGTCGGCTTGCCCGGACTCGACCCGCTTCTTGAAGTCGGCCAGCCGCTGTCGTGCCGCGCTCTCGCTGAGCTGCGCGCTGGGCCGCAACAGGATGTGGCGCGCATGGCTTTGCACCACGGTCGCCCCGGGCAGCCCGCCGCGCCGTTTCTCGATCACCTTGATCACGTGGAAGCCGGCACCGGAGCGAACGACCTCGCTGACGCCGCCTTCGGGCAGGGCCTGAACGGCCTGGACGAACAGCGGCGGATAGCGATCGGCCGTGCGCAGTCCCACCACGCCGCCGCTGACGGTGCCACGGCCGGCCTCGGTCGCCTCCCGCCCCAGCTTGATGAAATCCTCCCCGGAACGCGCGCGCTGCTGGAACTGCTGGGCCTTGGCCTTCAGCTCGGCGACCTGCGCCTCGGTGGCATTTTCGGGAACCGCAACCAGGATGTGGGCCAGGTTGAGTTCGAGGGATGACAGATCGTTGCTGGAAGCACGCTCCTTGATGAACTGGTCCACTTCCAGGTCGGTCACCTTGACGCGCGATTCGAGTTCGCGGTCGCGCAGCCGCGTGACCATCAGCTGGTCGCGCAGCTCCTCGCGGAAAGTCTGCAAGGACATGCCGTCACCGGCGAGCCGTCGCCGCAGCTCCGCCACGTCGATCTGGTTTTGCCGGGCCACATTCTGCTCGGCCTGGTCCACTGCGCCGTCGTCCACCTTGATCCCGCTCTCCCGGGCCAGCTGCAACTGCGCCTTCTCGCTGATCAACCGCTCGAGCACCTGGCGCGAGAACTCCGCCCCGGGCGGCACCGGCTGGCCCTGCTGGGTGAGTTGTTGCGCGAACTGGGTCATCCGCGAGCGAACCTCGTTGTTGGTGATGGGCTCGGAATTGACGACCGCCACGATGTAGTCGGCGCGGCGCGGCGTGTTGTCGGCCGGGCGTGTGGCCGGCCGGGTGGCGCCGCCTTGCGGCGTGATTCGAAGGCCCTGGGCGGCGACCGGCAGCGCCAGCATCAAGGCCTGTGCCGCGCAGGCCAGCCACAGGGCGAAGACGCGTTGGTTCATCATGTTGGACTTTTCGCTATTCGTAGTTGCTGAAGCGGCTGGGTGCGGTGACCTGCTCGCGCAGGTATTGGTAACGGGGGATATTGTCCTTGAGCGTCTGCAGGGCACCTGAGCCCAGCCGCGCGAAACCCACGAACTCGAGCTGGAACAGGATGCGCTTGTTCGCTGTCGAGGTGCCGCTCTGCAGCCGGTCGAACACGATGCGGCCGAGCCAGCAGCCCGCATCGTATTCCAGGCCGACGATCGCATCGACCACCGAGCGATCCTTCAAGCTCAGGTTCAACCGACCGACACTGTACCAGCGGCCTTCGCCTTGGCCCTGGCCCGGGCCCAGGTTCTGCCCCTTGTCGCCCCACAGGTCGTTGAGGGGCCACTGCCAGCCGATGTCGATCGACTCGCTGGCGTCGCGCTGGTACCGGTAGGCCGCGCTGATCACATGGTAGTTGCTCGGGCTGTAGCGGCCGCCCAGCGTCGAGCGGATCGACCGCTTGGTCGTGGGGTTGTACTGCACTGTGGCATCGGTGCTCCACGGCGGCACCCAGTTGACCGAGCCGCCGAACAGAATGTCAGACAGCCGCTCGCTCACCGGCGCGCCGCCGGGCAAGGTCACCAGCTGGTCCTTGAAACGGAAGCGCTGGGCCATGCCGAAGCGGGCGGCTTCGGCCCCGCTTTGCGCATCCAGCAGCCGGGTGCTGACCCCCAGCGTCAGCAGGTTGTTGTCGGCGATTCGGTCGTTGCCGCCGAACGCGTTCTCGGTGTAGATGGTGGCGAAGTTGTAGTCGTTGGCGGCGGAGTCGTAGTTCGGCAGGTAGTTCTGGTCGCGAAATGGCGTGTTCACGTAGAACGCGCGTGGCTCCAGCGTCTGGCGAAAGCTCCGGCCGAAGAAGCTGGTGTCGCGTTCGAACACCAGCCCGCTGTCCAGGCTGAAAGTGGGAACGGCCACGCTGGCCGAGGTGACCCCATTGGTCGCGAGCGGCGCATCAAACTGGTAACCGGTGGCGTGCACCTGCACCTTGGGCGTGAAGAACCAGCCGGGCGCCTGCCAGGGGCGGCTGATCTGGGCCAGCGCGTAACTGCGCTGGGCATTGGGCTGCCCGGTCAACAGCGGGTCGGCGTGGAAGCGGGTGTAGTCGGCCTCGATGGCCGTTTCGATGCCGCCACCCAGGTCGCCGCGGTGGTAGCGCGTCACCAACTGAGGCAAGCGGTCATAAGGCGGCACGATCGGCGAAGCCGGGTCCTGCAGCGTCTGCCACTTCAGGGCCCGCGCGACCACGGACAGATTGCCGCGCGACCAGGACAAGCTGCCGTCGTTGGCCAGCAGCCGCGTGGTGAGCGATACCGTGCCGCGGGAGAAGTCGCGCCAATAGTTGTCGTCGCTGACGCGATTGAGGTTCAGGTTCAGTCCCACCCCGCCAATCGGCATACCCGAGATCACCTGGTCATGCTGGAGCGCATAGTCCCAGCGCTGGCTGTCGCGCAGCTTGTCGCTCGGCATGAAGTCGGCGTGTAACTTGCCGGCGTAGTCGCGCTCGAGGTAGCGGAAATCGCCGCCCACCAGCACGCCGCGCTTGCTCATCACGGTGGGGTAGAAAGTGGCGTCCCGGTTGGGGGCGATGTTCCAGTAATACGGCGTCGTCACCTCGATGCCGTTGAGGTTGTCCAGTCCGAACGTCGGCGGCAGCAGTCCGGACTTGCGCTTGTCCGACAGCGGGAAGCTCAGCGTCGGAACCGGCAGGATCGGCACGCTCATGAAGCTCAGCACGGCGTTTTCGGCCTGGCCGACCTCCTCTTCGTTGTCGATGCGGATGCTGGCCGCGCGCAGGATCCAGTCCGGCATCCAGGCCGGCCCGGGTCGGCGCTGGCAGGTGGTGTAGGTCGCGTTGCGGATGATGGCCCGCTTGTCGTCGATGAAATCGACGCGATCGGCCTCGCCATAGGCATCGGTGCGCAGGAAGCGGTAATGCGGCTGGATGAAGAAACCTTCGAACGACTCGACCTTGAGTTCGAGCAGCGGCCCCTCGAAGACGTTGCCGGCCCGGTTGATGCGGACATTGCCGCGGGCCTTGGCCAGGTCATCCGGCTGGTAGTACTCGAGGCGGTCAGCGTCGATGACGGTGTCGCCGCGGCGCAGCCGCGCGTCGCCCTCGATCACCGTCTCCAGGTCCGGCCGGCCGAAGACATGCTGGCCTGACAACTGGGTGGGCAATTGGTCCCGCGCCGCCGGCGGAATGCTTTCGCGCAGGTAGGGACTGGGCTTGAGCACCAGCGGTGCCTCCTGCTGGGCCCGCGCCGGATTCGCCTGCAGCAGGCCGCACGCGAGAAGCGCGACCGGCGTCAGGGCGAAACGGGCGCGAAACGCCCTGGAGGTCAACTCGTGCATCGGGTGGCGGCGGGGTCCCGGCAGCGGCAACGGCCGGCCGACAGGATTGGATTTGTAGAATGGATTATCCATGAGCGCACCTGCCAATACCCCTGTCGAACCGCGCGGCCCCGTGAGCTGGGCCGACCCGCAACGTGAAGCGGCTTTCGCACGGTGGCTGGACCGGATCGCCGGCGCCCATGCACTGTCCCCTGCGACACTGCGCATTGCATCGGCCGACGCCAGCTTTCGCCGCTACCTGCGGGTCGATCGCGCAGCCACCCAGCCCGGCAGCCTGATCATCATGGACGCGCCACCCGAGCGTGAGGATTGCCGGCCATTCGTCAAGGTTGCGGACCTGATGGCGCAAGCCGGTTTGAACGTGCCGCGCATTCACGAGTGGGACGAAGCCCTGGGGTTCATGCTGATGGATGACCTGGGCACGGTAACCATGATCGAGGCCGTCAATCCCGACCAGCCGATGGCCAACCAGGGGCTGTACCTGCGCGCCGTCACGGCCCTGGTGACCTGGCAGTCAGCGTCGGTTGCCGGCGTGCTGCCCGAATACGACCAGGCGCTGCTGGCCCGCGAGCTGTCCCTGTTTCCCGACTGGTACTTGCAGCGCCACCGCGGGATCAGGGTCGAGGGGGCGATACGCGAGACGCTCGACAGCCTTTTCAAGCTCATCATCGAACGCAATCTGGCGTCGCCGCGTGTCTATGTCCACCGCGACTTCATGCCGCGCAATCTGATGATGCCCGCCGATCCGGGCGAGCCGCGCCTGGGCGTGCTCGATTTCCAGGACGCGGTCCACGGACCCGTCACCTACGACATCGCCAGCCTGATGCGCGACGCCTTTCTCAGCTGGGACGAGGAGTTCGTGCTGGACATCACGGTACGCTACTGGCAGTCCGCGTTGAAGGCGGGTCTGCCGGTCGATCCGGATTTCGGCGAGTTCTACCGGGCCGTGGAGTGGATGGGGTTGCAGCGCCACCTGAAAGTGGCCGGAATCTTCGCGCGGCTGACGTTGCGCGACGGCAAGCCCAGGTACCTGGCCGACGGGCCCCGGTTCATCGCCTACATCCGGGCGACGGCGTCCCGCTACCGCGAACTGACGCCCCTGTTGCGATTGCTCGACCAGGTGGAGGGCACCGAGCCGGTCACAGGCTATGCCTTCGGCCGTGTCTGACGCCCCCGGATGCCGCGTTTTCACTGCGCCACCGCTCTGCATCTGGGCCAATCGCTGGACCTGCCGGCCGGTGCAGCGCGTCACGTGCAAGTGTTGCGACTGCAACCCGGCGCCGCCATCACGCTGTTCAACGGACAGGGCGGCGAGTTCCGGGCCGTGGTCGGGCGGATCGGTCGCAGCGAGGTGCAGGTGCGCATCGAGTCGCACGATCCGGTCGAGCGGGAAGCGCGGCTGGCCATCCACCTGGCACTGGGCGTGCCGGCCAACGAACGGATGGACTGGCTGGTGGAGAAGGCCACGGAACTCGGTGCGGCAAGCATCCAGCCCCTGATCGCCGAACGAACGGTGGTGCGACTCAAGGGCGAGCGGGCCGAGCGCAAGCAGGCGCACTGGCAGGGCATCGCCATCGCGGCCTGCGAGCAGTGCGGCCGCAACCGCGTGCCGCCGGTGCATCTGCCGGTGGAGCTGGCAGGGTGGTTGCAGTCGCTGCATCAGTCGCCCGACGCCACCCTATCGGGCGGCCAGCGCTGGCTGCTGTCGCTGGCGACGGACGCGCAAGGGCGGCCACCCTCCGGCGCGGCGGGCCCGCCCCTGACGCTGCTGTCGGGTCCGGAAGGCGGCCTCACCCCGGCCGAGGAAGCGTCCGCGCGCAAGGCGGGGTTCCGGCCCGTCACGCTCGGACCGCGCGTGCTGCGGGCCGAGACCGCACCACTCGCAGCGCTCAGCCGCTGGGCCGACCCAACCATTCGCGAAGGCACTCCATGAACCGAAACCTGACGCTGCTGACCCTGTGCCAGGGGCTCTTCATGACCAACAACGTCACCTTCATCGCCATCAACGGCTTGGTGGGGCTGGCGCTGGCGCCGCTGGGGTGGATGGCCACCCTGCCGGTGATGGCCTATGTGGTGGGTGGGGCCCTGTCCACTGGCGTGGTCGCGAAAACACAGCAGCGTTTCGGCCGCAAGGGATCGTTCCAGGCCGGCCTCGTCGTCGCGCTGCTGTCGGCCCTCCTGTGCGCGTATGCCGCGATCACCCGCAACTTCTGGCTGCTGTGCTGCACGACCCTGGTGGCCGGCTACTACAACGCCAACGCCAACCTTTACCGTTTCGCGGCGGCCGAACTGGCCGGTAGCACGGCGCCCGAGAAAGCGGTGTCCTGGGTGATGGCCGGCGGCCTGCTGGGCGCGGTGGTAGGGCCCAACCTCGCGGCGCGCAGCCGGGATCTGCTTGCGACCCCGTTCGCCGGCGCCTACCTCGCGCTGGCAGGCGTGGCGCTGCTGGCCCTGGTGGTGCTGTCGTTCATCCAGTTCCCGGCCGCCGCAGCCGCCAAGGCCGGCCTCGCCGGCGGGCGGCCGCTGGTGCAGATCATGAAGCAGCCCGTGTTCATCGTGGCCGCCGCCGCGGGCGCGCTGAGCTACGGCGTGATGAATCTGCTGATGGCCGCCACGCCCATCGCGATGCAGCAGTGCGCGCTGCCGTTTGCCGATGCCGCGCTGGTGCTGCAATGGCACGTGATCGGCATGTTCGCACCGGGTTTCTTCACCGGTAACCTGATCAAGCGGTTCGGCGCGCTGCCCATCATGGGCGTGGGCGTGGTGCTGAACCTGGTCTGCATCGCCGTGGCCCTGTCCGGCGCCGAGCTGCACCAGTTCCTGGTGGCGCTGTTCGTGCTGGGCGTGGGCTGGAACTTCCTGTTCACCGGCAGCACCGCGCTGTCGCTGACCGCTTACCGGCCCGAGGAGCGCGACCGGGCCCAGGGCGCCTTGAACTTTTGCGTCTTCGCGACGCTGGCCGTGAGTTCGTTTTCGTCCGGCGTGCTGGTCACCACCCGGGGCTGGGCGCTGCTGAACTACGGCTCCCTGGTTCCAGTGGCGTTGACTGCCGTTGCGCTCGTCTGGCTGGCACTGCGGCTCAAAACCGCACGTCGAGCCATTGCCTGAGCTGGTCGTACACCGGCCGCGGGTCG
>JAAOZX010000518.1 GCA_012274225.1 Comamonadaceae bacterium
AGCAGGAGCGACGCAGCTCCTGTCGGAGTCGACCTCGTTTCATTGAACAGTGACGGGTGCACAGCGCCCGAGGATTGGTATCTCACGATTGTTGGCACAGCTGCGAAGTTGCTACGCAATCAGGAGGCGCCGGCGAAGACGTTGCAACAAGCGATGCAGTGAACGGGTGGACGACCGGTCGCAGAGCCGCCCCACCCCTGAGCTGATTGACCCGTTCGTCCCCGGGCCACCCCGGCCTATCCGGCCGACGCGGCAAGCCCGATACGGCGGCAGCAGAGTGACCGAAGCCGTGATGGAGCGGAAGTCACCGCCTGGCGGGTCCGGCCACTGGAGGCGTATCCCCGGCACACTCGAGAGGCCCGTTCGCGCGGACAACTCCACGGGGCGTTTGCGAGCGGTCGGCGACCTCTGCCGCACGCCAATCCTGAGCCTTGCCAGCTACTTTCGAGCCGGTGAACGGGAAACTCATCGTTGTCCGGCCAGCTCGAACGGGCGCGTCCACCACCGGCCGAGAACGCACGCGACCGCCCAGCTCGGACGCGGGTTGCGCAAACGACGAGGAAAAGGATGCGGAACCAGCTATCGATTGAGATAGCAGCATCTGGTGCCGGAGGCCGGAATCGAACCGGCACGGGTTTTACCCCGCGGGATTTTGAGTCCCGTGCGTCTACCAATTTCACCACTCCGGCAGCAAGGGAAGCGAAGCCGGAAATTATGGCACAGTGGATATATGAATCCCCACACTCACTGTGATCGTCCCGCCCAGAGGGGGCTGAGCGCCCTTCGGGCGGCCGGACGGGCGCCGGCATGAACTTCCCCACGATCGAAGACGCCGTCGGCAAGACCCCGCTGGTGGCGCTGCAGCGCATCGGTGCACCGGAAAACCGCCAGCGCGGCAACGTGGTGCTGGCCAAGCTAGAAGGTAACAACCCCGCGGGCTCCGTGAAGGACCGGCCGGCGCTGTCGATGATCCGGCGCGCCGAAGAGCGCGGCGAGATCAAGCCCGGCGACACGCTGATCGAGGCCACCTCGGGCAACACCGGCATCGCCCTGGCCATGGCCGCGGCGATCAAGGGGTACCGCATGGTGCTGGTCATGCCGGAGGACCTCTCGGTGGAGCGCGCCCAGACCATGAAGGCGTTCGGCGCCGAGCTGCTGCTCACGCCCAAGAGCGGCGGCATGGAGTACGCGCGCGACTTGGCCGAGAACATGCAGCGCGACGGCAAGGGTCGGGTGCTGGACCAGTTTGGCAACGACGACAACCCGCGCATCCACTACGAGACCACCGGGCCGGAGCTGTGGTCCGACACGCACGGGCGCATCACCCACTTTGTGAGCGCCATGGGCACTACCGGCACCATCACCGGCGTGTCGCGCTTTCTGAAGGAAAAGAACCCGACGGTGAAGATTGTCGGGGCGCAGCCACAGGAAGGATCTCGCATTCCCGGCATCCGCAAGTGGCCCGAGGCCTACATGCCGCGCATCTACGACGCTAGCACCGTGGACGAGACCGTGCTGGTGAGCCAGGAGGATGCCGAGGAGATGTGCCGCCGGCTGGCGCGCGAGGAGGGCATCTTTGCCGGCATTTCTTCGGGCGGCGCTTGCTGGGTCGCACAGCAGATCGCCAACGCGAACAAGGACGCGATCATCGTGTTCATCGTGTGCGACCGCGGCGACCGGTATCTTTCAACCGGCGTGTTTCCCGCCTGAAATTCGCGATGCCCAACGACTACAAGTTCTGTCCCAGTTGCGCCACCGCGCTGGAGTACATCGCCCAGCTCGAGGACGGCGGCGAAAAAGAGCGGCTGCGCTGCGTGGCCTGCGGCTGGACGCACTGGAACAACCCAACGCCGGTGCTGGCCGCGGTGATCCAGTACAACGACCAGATCCTGCTGGCGCGCAACGCCGCCTGGAAGGGCAGGATGTATGCGTTGATCACCGGTTTCATGGAAGCGGGCGAGACGCCCCAAGAGGGCGTCAAGCGCGAGATCAAGGAAGAGACGAATCTGGACGTGTGCGAGCTGAACCTGATCGGCGTCTACGACTTCCAGCGCATGAACCAGGTGATCATTGCGTATCACGCCCGGGCCGAAGGCGAAGTAAAGCTGTCGCCTGAACTGGTGGACTACAAGCTGTACGCCTACGAAGCCGTCAAGTGCTGGCCGGCCGGCACCGGCTACGCCCTGGCCGACTGGCTGCGCCGCCGCGGCGTGGAGCCTCAATTCATCGAGCTGCCCCGGCGGGACTGAGCGCTCGATTCAACCGACTGCAGGAAAACGCCGATGAACATCGACAAGGAAATCGACACGCGCGGGCTGAATTGCCCGCTTCCGATCCTGAAGGCCAAGAAGGCGCTGACGGACATGCAAAGCGGCCAGTTGCTCAAGGTAGTGTCGACTGACGCCGGCTCGGTGCGCGACTTCCAGGCCTTTGCCAAGCAGACCGGCAACGAGTTGGTGGAGCAAAGCGAACAGGGCCAGGACTTCGTGCACGTCCTGCGCCGGCGCTAGCAGCGCAACAGCGGCAGCTTCAGCAGGTACTCGCGAAAACCCGGGCCGATCTCGGGATGCTTGAGCGCCAGCTCGACAGTGGCTTCCAGGAAGCCTTCCTTGCTGCCGCAGTCGTAGCGCTTGCCCTGGTACTGGTAGGCGTGCACACCTTCGGTGGTGATCAGCTTGGCGATGCCATCCGTGAGCTGGATTTCGCCGCCGGCGCCGCGCGGGTTGTTGCGGATGTGGTCGAACACCGCCGGCGTGAGGATGTAGCGGCCGGCCACACCCATGCGAGACGGGGCCTGATCCGGGCTGGGCTTTTCCACCATGCGGTCAACCTTGATGAGGCGCTCGCCGGCGGGTTGCCCAGCCACGATGCCGTAGCGGCTCACATGGGCGGCCGGAACCTCCTGGACCGCTAACAAAGATGTCGGGTACTCCTGGAAAACCCTGACCATTTGCGTCAAAACCCCCTCACCGCCGTCGAGTCCTGTCATCAGGTCGTCTGCCAGCAGCACCGCAAATGGCTCGTTACCGACAAGGGCCTGGGCGCATAACACCGCATGGCCCAGCCCCAGCGAGCGCGGCTGGCGGACATAGGAGCAGTCCATGTCGTCGGGCTGCATGGAGCGAACCAGAGCCAACAGCTCATGCTTTTGGCCGCCCTCCAGCTCGGTTTCCAGTTCGTAGGCCGTATCAAAATGGTCTTCGATGGCACGCTTGTTGCGTCCCGTCACAAAAATCATGTGGCGGATGCCGGCGGCATATGCTTCTTCGACCGCGTACTGGATGAGCGGCTTGTCCACCACGGGCAACATTTCCTTGGGCTGGGCTTTGGTCGCGGGCAGGAAGCGGGTACCAAGACCTGCAACAGGAAAAACAGCTTTGTTAATTTTTGTGTATTTGTTCATCGACTTGTGACACATTTAGCGCTAAAGTTTGATGACATTGGGGTCAGAACCCCTGACTATCCTGCCAAACCACAGCAGTTGTTGTAAGACAAGGACGCATTGGGTGGACATCTTACTTGTCGACCAACTCGTGCCAGAGGCGCTGACCTGGCTCGAGGCGAGGCATTCGGTGGAGTACCGCCCCGAACTGGCCGACGATCCCGCCGCGCTGCGCAAGGCAGCCTACAAAGCTCAGGCGCTGATCCTGCCCCGCAAGGTGGTGGTGACGCGTGAGCTGCTTGACTTCGCGCCGCTGCTGCGCACGGTGGCGCGCATGCACGCCAGCGCTGACAACACCGACCTCGAAGCCTGCCGCAACCGCAAGGTGCGGGTGATCCAGGCCACCACGTCCAACATCCGCGCCAACGCCGAATACCTGATTGGCAGCCTGTTGCTGATGTTCCGCCCGGCCATCGTTTCCGCACTGAGCGGCGCACGCCCTGACAACCGGGTGGGGCGCGAATTGAACGGCAGCGTCGTCGGCATCTTTGGGCTGGCGCCTACGGCTCACACACTGTCGCTGTTGCTGCGCAGCCTGGGCGTCAAACTGATCGGCTACGACCCGGCCGTGCATCACACCGCGCCGATCTGGGGCCGCCTGCAGATCGAGGCCGTGGGTATCAAGGAAATGATGGCCACCGCGGACGCCATCAGCGTGCAGGTGATGTACGCGTCGCGCTACCAGGGCTTCATCAACGACGCCATGCTGTCGCACTGCAAGCCCGGTCAGGTGTGGGTGGGCCTGAGCCGCTCGCAATTGTTCGACCCGAAGGCCCTGGCCAAGGCACTGACCGACGGGCGCATCGAAGCCTGCATGCTGGACGGCGCGGTGCCAGGCTTTGCCGGGCCGGGCACGCCATTGCACGATCTGAAGAACCTGCACCTCACACCGCGCCTGGGCTCCCTGACGCGCGAGTCGCGCCAGCGCTCCAGCTGGTACGTGGTGCACCGCGTGCACGAGACGCTAACGGCGCCCAAGGGCGCCCTGGACAGCATCTTCAGCGGACCGGTTGACCTGGACGAGCCAGCCGCAACCCCGGCGCCGGCAGCGCCGCCTGCTCCGAAATAGGTAGGGAGGCGGTCAGGGGGCGGCGTTCGGCGTGACCGACGATCCGCGGATCTGTTTGCAGCGAAGTCACAGCGTGCCTCGTAACCATTGACTTCAATCTCATCGCCTCGGTGGTGCTCGGTCATCGTGGTTTCATTATCGAGGGCGCGAATGAGCGAAACGCCGCCACGATCTCGCGGCGTTCGGGGATGTCATTGAGGAAGCCGTGGCGCAGCGTGGCGTCGGTGATCGCCGTTGCGTGGGCCTGCAACTCTGCGTTAGCGGCGGCCAGCACCTCGGCTGCGCGCGGATCACCGGCATGGGCCAGCACTTGATAACAGCGCAGTTGGATTAGGATAGGCTGTCGGGCTGTCCACAGCGAAGAGCAGTACGACGCCACTGCCGGTCTGGCGCGAGTGGCTTTGGCACAAGGTGACATGGCCGCAGCGTTAGTGCTCCTGGAGACTCTGCTGGCGCACCTGGCTGGCATCGTAACCCTTCTTCAGGCCCTTGAGCGACTCCTTGTCGCTACACGACGGCGGTTCCTGAGAGCCGGCTGCGGTGCCCGCCTGGGCCATGCCGAAGCTCGGGTAAAACGCGCCGAGCGCTAGCATCAGGTGATTGCAGAGCCAGCGCAGTTGTTGTTGTTCAGGCGATCGATCATGCATTGAAGTTCTCCCAAGTGACGGCTGTTTGCCGCGCCGAACGTCAGGGCGCCTATGCGCGCAACGCGGCGCCGATGTCGACGTCGCTGCGCTCGGCACTCTGCGCTTCGAAC
>JAAOZX010000131.1 GCA_012274225.1 Comamonadaceae bacterium
GCGCATCGACGAAGCGCAACATGGCCTCGGTGTCGCGCACCACCAACGCATTGGTGAGCGACGACATGTGCTCGAACATGACGGCCATCTTGGCTTCGGTGCGCTCGGTCAGCCAGAAGTCGCGGGTGCGCCGGTAATACAAATTAGGCAGCACCACGTAATAGCCAACCGAAGCCAGGCGCCGTGCCATGTCGTGCAATTCTTCGCGTTTGCCGGGAGCGTCCATGTAGAACAGCACCACCGGATGCGGGCCGCCCTCTTCGGGGCAGACCACGAAGCTGTTCATCGCGCCGTCGGCGGTGGCGATGTCGAGATGTTTTTCGATCATGCAGTTCCTTCGAAAGTCGCGCCGCGCGTGCCCATTCGCAAATGTGTGGGAATCCGTTCTGCGCTAGCATACCTGCCCGGCGGATGGGCCACAGGCCGTCCGCCTACCACGCAGTTGCAACAACAATACCAACGGAAGGCGGCGCCCGGGAATCGTTGGCAACGGTCCCAGGAGCCAAGGATTATCTGGCTTTGACGATCTTGATTCGGGGACTGTTCGTGCCCCGAGCCTGCCGGGCGCTCCGGCTAGCGCTGTGGCTGGTGCTCGCGACGGTCAGCCTTCTGGCCGCAGCGCAGACCGAACCCCGCCTCGCCTGGGCCGGCCGCACCGATGTTCCGGGCCAGTTCTGGATCGATGCGCCTGGCCAGGCCTCGCTGGAGCAGGCACGCGCCGCTTTCGACAGCGACCAGGGCCGTGCATCCGATCCGTCGCAGATCATGCCGCTGGGCGGCGGGGCCGCGGTCTGGTACCGCCTTCAGCTGCCGGTGGTCGCGGCACCGGCGCGGGCCGTGTTCACGGTTCCCTTTGGCGGCATGGACAACGTCGAGCTGTTCCGCCCCGACGGCGCGGGCGGCTGGCGCGCGCAGCGTGCCGGCGAGTCGTTGCCGGTGAGCCAATGGCCCCTGCGTTACCTGCATCCGGCCTTCGCCATCACCCTCCAGCCGGGCGAGACCCAGCCCACTTTCCTGCGCGTCCAGCACAGCCACCCGACCGGGGTGAGCTGGGTGCTGTGGGACGCCAGCGGATTCGTCGAATCGGCCAAGCTCTGGCACCTGGCGCTGGGCGCCTATGCGGGGTTCATGGCGCTGGTCGTCGTGCTCAGCATCTTCAATGCCGTTTCCTGGCGCGACCCGATCCATCTCTATTACGCCGTGCAAGTCGTCCTGGTCGGCCTGGGCATCATGTCGCTCACCGGAATCGGCGGCGAATACCTGTGGCCGAACAACGCATGGTGGAACGACAAGGCCTCGGTGGTGCTGCCGGCGGCCAGCCTGGGCTGGATGGGCCTGTTCCTGCGCGAGCTGGTGGCGGAACGCGGCCGCCGCTGGCTGTCGTGGGTGCTGCTGGTCCACGTCGGCCTCTGCGCCCTGATGGTGGCGGGCTTCCTGGTGTACGGGCGCGAGGAGTTCTTCCAGCTGCCCAGCGCCTATGGGTTGTTGTCGCTGATCCTCATCCTGGCGCTGTTGACGTGGTTTTCGCTGCGCCGACCTGAGGTCGGCCTGTGGGTGCTGGCCGGCTTCGCTGCGCTGACGGTGGGCTCCCTGTTCACCCTGTTTCGCAACCTGGACTGGATGCCTGTCACCTTCGCCACCCAGTACGGTCCGCAGCTCGGCGGGACGCTGGAGATTCCGCTGATCCTGATCGGCCTGTATTTCCGCAGCCGCCAGCGCCGCGACAACCGCGTCCGGCTGGAGGCGCTGGCCCACACCGATCCGCTGACCGGCGTTGGCAACCACCGGGTGCTGATGGAGCGGCTGCATCAGCTGCTGGGGCGACGCAGCGCGTTCTCGGGCGCGCTGCTGCAGGTCCACGTGGCCAACCTGGACGCCATCCGCGACGAGTACGGGCGTGAAGCGGCCGAGGCGGCGATCGTGCGTGCCGCCGAATGCGTCACCCTGGAGGCCCGCGAAGGCGACACCGTGGCGCGCGAGCAGGGCGGCGACCTGGTGCTGGTGCTGGAAGGCCACGCGACCCGGGCCCTGACCGCCGAGGCCGGGCGCAACATCATCGCCCGCGGGCTCAAGTTCTCGGGCCGGCTGCCGCCGCGCGTGACGCTGACGCTGCGGGTGGCCGGGGCTTGTGCGCCGCTGGCCGAGAGCAATCCGCAGGTGGTGCTGGGCATGCTCAGCCGGCTGGTGCTGGACATCGGCAACGACGCAATGGGCCGGGCGATGCGCATCATCGATCCGCCGCTGCCCCGGCGCGGCGACACCCATCCGGACGAGCCGCGCCCGGTGCAATGAGCTCGGGTTATTGATCGAGGATTGCCGATTAAGCCAATTCCCTAGGGAAAGGCGCGGCAAACAATGATCTGTCACAAGAGACATGCCGGTCCAGCGTGCGACAACGGTGCGATGGTCGAAAAGCTGTCCCGAAGGAGGACCGAAGTTGGCAGTTGACAGTCAGGCCGATACCGGCGCAGGAGCAGGACTCGCGAAGGCGCTCGCGCGCATGGCGCGGGCGCTGCTGCTGGCGTTGCTGGGGGCGGCCGCCGGCCTGGCCGCGGCCCAGGCCGGGCCGCCGCGCAACTGGGCCGACCGCGAGATTGCGGCCCAGTACTGGGCCGACGGCTCCGGCAAGGCCACGCTGGACGGCGCCCGTGCCGCCTTCGAAGGCGGGCTCGGGCAACGGGCCAGCCCGGCGCAACTGATGCCGCTGGGCGGCGGGGCCGCCGTCTGGTACCGGCTGCAGTTGCCGGTGGTCGACGAGCCGGCCCGCGCCGTCTTCAGCATCACCTTTCCCGGCACCGACAGCGTGGACCTGTTTCGCTCCGACGGTGCCGGCGGCTGGCGCGTCCAGCGTTCCGGCGACGTGCTGCCGGTGAACGAGTGGCCGGTGCAGGACCTGTATCCCACCTTCGCCTTCACCCTTCAGCCCGGCGAGGTGCATCCCACCTACATGCGGGTGCTGCACACCCATCCGATCCGGGTGAACTGGGTGCTGTGGGACGCCCGCAGCTTCAACGCGGCGTCCAAGGCCTGGCACCTGGGACTGGGTGCCTACATCGGCTTCGTCGTGCTGGTGATGCTGCTCAGCCTCTTCAACGCCTATTCCTGGCGCGACCCGATCCATCTCTATTTCACCGTCCACGTCGTGCTGGTGGGCCTGAGCATCCTGTCGCTGGCCGGCCTGGCCGGCGAATACCTGTGGCCCAACAACGCCTGGTGGAACGACAAGGCCCCGTTGGTGCTGCCGGCGGCGAGCTTCGGCTGGGCGGCGCTGTTCGTGCGCGAGCTGGTGGCCGAGCGCGGCGCGCGGGTGACGTCGTGGTCGCTGCTGGCGTCGGCCGCCGTGTCGTTCGCGTTGGCGGCTGCTTTCCTGGCGCTGGGCCGGGAGCCTTTCTACCGCGTGCCCAGCCTCTACTTCGTGCCGGTCGCGGTCGTCGTCCTGGCGGTGCTGGTGGCGTATGCGTGGCGCCGGCCGGAGCCCGGGCTGTGGGTGCTGGCGGGCATTTCGGTGCTGGTGCTGAGCGGCCTGTTACCCATGATGCGCACCCTGGGGTTGCTCCCTGTGTCGTTCATGACCGAGTACGGCGTGCAGTTGGGCGGGGCGCTGGAGATTCCGCTGGTGCTGGTCGGCATCTACCTTCGCAGCGGGGCCCGCCGCGACAACCGCCAGCGCATGGGCGCGCTGGCGCGCACCGACCCGCTGACCGGCGTGTCCAACCACCGCGTCCTGGTGGAGCGCCTGCGGCATCTGCTGGCACCGGGCCGGCGCAGCCTGTTCGAGGGCGCGGTGATGCAGGTGCACGTGGCCAACCTGGAGGCAATCCGCGAGCAGTACGGGCGCGAAGCGGCCGAGGCAGCGCTGGTCCGGGCCGCCGAATGCGTGACGCGCGAAGCCAAAGTGGGCGACACGGTGGCGCGCGAGGAGGGCGGCGACCTGGTGCTGGTGCTGGAAGGCCAGGTGTCGCGCGGGCAGGCCACCGAATGCGGGCGCAACCTCATCGCGCGCGGGCTCAAGTTCTCGGGCAAGCTGCCGCCGCGCGTGACGCTCAACCTGCGGGTGGCCGGCGTGATGTCACCGTTGCCCGAGGCCAATGCCGCGGTGCTGATGGGCATGCTGGGGCGGGTGATCCTGGAGATCGGCCGTGACCCGATGGGCCGGGCCCTGCGCTTCATCGGCTCCGGCGACGAGGCGCCCCGGCGTGCCAGCTACCGCGGCGTGATCATCTCGGGCGGCGGCCCGCCCTGAAGCGGACTGCGCTTGCGCAAACACTGATCTGCCGCAAATCGCACCGCGAGGGCTCGTGATACGACCCAGGGCGTGACTTCACGCCCGGTAGACTGGGCTTTGCGGGGGGCAGCATCTTGGCAAGGGTTGGGCGCGCAATGACCGTGTTTCGAACGCTGCTGCTGGCGCTGCTGGCAGCCGCCGCCGGCTGGGCCGCGGCGCAGGCCGACCGCTCGCCGCCCTGGCCCGACCGTGCAGTCAACGGCCAGTACTGGCTCGACGCCACCGGCAAGGCCTCGCTGGAAGCGGCGCGCGCCGCTTTCGCCGCCAACCAGGGCCAGCCGGCCGAGCCGAACCGGGTGATGCCGCTGGGCAGCGGCGCCGGCCTGTGGTACCGGCTGGAGTTGCCGGGCGTCACCCAGCCGGTGCCCGCCGTTCTCACCATCTCCTTTCCGGGCACCGACAGCGTGGAGCTGTTCCGTCCCGACGGCGCGGGCACCTGGCGGTCGCAGCGCGCCGGCGACTCGGTGCCCGTGAACCAGTGGCCGCTGCCCTACCTGAAGCCGGCGTTTGCCTTCAACCTGCAGCCGGGCGACAGCGAGGCCACCTACCTGCGGGTACAGCACACCCATCCGATCCGGGTCGAATGGCAGCTGTGGGACGCCAATGGCTTCACCGCCGATGCCAAGGCCTGGCACCTGGGGCTGGGCATCTATGTGGGGTTCATGCTGCTGGTGCTGATGCTCAGCATCGTCAACACCGTGTCCTGGCGCGACCCGGTTCACCTGCTGTACGCGGGACACGTGGTGCTGGTGGGCCTGAGCATCCTGGCGCTCACCGGCCTGGCCGGCGAATACCTCTGGCCCGACAACGCATGGTGGAACGACAAGGCGGCGGTGGTGCTGCCGGCGGCCAGCCTGGGGTGGGCCGCCTTGTTCGTGCGTGAACTGGTGTCCGAGCGCGGCGGCCGGCTGGTTTCGTGGGGGCTGCTCGTGCTGTCGGCGCTGGGCTTTGCCATGATGGTGGGCGTGCTGCTGCTTTCGCGCGGGACCTTTTTCCGCGCGCCCAGCCTCTACCTGGTGCCCGGCATGTTGCTGATCCTCGGCATCCTGGCGTGGTATTCGCGGCGCCGCCCGGAGGTGGGCCTGTGGGTGCTGGCCGGTGTCACCGTGCTGGTGGCCGGCAGCCTGTGGCCGCTGGTGCGCAACCTGGGCCTGATCGGACACTCGTTCCTCACCGACAACGGCCCGCAGCTCGGCGCGGCGCTGGAGATTCCGCTGGTGCTGATCGGCCTGTATTTCCGCGGCCGCGAGCGGCGCGACAGCCGGGTGCGGCTGGAGGCGCTGTCGCACACCGACCCGCTGACCGGCCTGGGCAATCACCGCGTGCTGATGCTGCGCCTGGGCCAGCTGCTGGGGCGGGCCCGGCGCGACCCCACCCTCGGTGCGGTGCTGCGGGTGCGGGTGGCCAACCTGCACCTTATCAACGAGGAATACGGTCGGGAGGCCATGGAAGCCGCGATGGTGCGCGCGGCGGAGTGCGTGGCCCGGGGCGCGATCGAGGGCGACACGGTGGCGCGCGACAAGGGTGGCGACGTGGTGCTGATCATGGAAGGGCAGCCGGCGCGCAGTCAGATCGCCGAGACCGGCCGCAACATCATCGCCCGCGGCCTCAAGTTCTCGCGGCGGTTGCCGCGCGGCGTGACGCTGCACATCCACGTGGCCGCGGCCTGCGCGCCGCTGCCCGTCGTCGACCCGGCCACGCTGATGGGTCTGCTGGACCAGGAACTGGTGCAGATCGCCGCCGATCCGCACGGCCGGGCGATGCGCATCCTGGTGCAAACCGAATCGCTGGGGACGATGAGGGAAGACGAGCGCGGCCGCGTCCCGCGCCGGGCGTAGTAGCCGGCCTACAGACAGCTCGCGGGCGAAGTCAACAATAAGAGACCTTTCAATCTGGGGAGATGACATGCATACGGTAATCAGTGCCTTCAATGACAGCCAGGCGGCGCAACGGGCGGTGGCGCGCCTGATGGCGGCGGGTTTCGCGCGCGACGACGTGCATCTGCAGGAACCGCCGGCCGACGATGCCGCCGACGCGGAGGACGCCGAATTGGGCGAACGCACCATGCACAGCGCCGAACGCGAGGTCGCCTTCGACCGGGGCGTGCTCGCGTCATACGGACATTTCTTCACCAGCCTGTTCGGGCTGGATCATCCGGCCGGTCATGCGGACACCTACACCGAAGCGGTGCGGCGCGGCAAGTCGGTGGTGTTGGTGGATGCGCCGGACGACCAGCAGGCCGACCGGGCCATGAGCCTGATGCGCGAACTCGGCGGCAGCGAGGGCAACGTGGTCCAGCGCGACACGCAACCGCTGCGCGACATCGTCAAGCTGCGCGAAAACCAGCGGGGCTGAAGGCTGGGGCGAGGGCGGCCGGGGGTCAGATCCGAATTCGGACGGAGGAGAAATGGGGTCGGATCCGGATTCTGGAAAGCAGCGTCGCCGAAGCGCGACAATCTCATTCGAAATCCGGCTCCGACCCCTTTTCTCCGGCCTCTGCAAATTAGTTTGAAGTCCACCATGCCCCTCCAATTCGCCTCCCGCCTGGACAACGTCGAAACCTCGGCCATCCGCGAGCTGTTCAAGCTGCTCGGCAAGCCCGGCATCATCAGCTTTGCCGGCGGCTTTCCGGACAGCGCCATGTTCGACGTCGAGGGCATCAAGCAGGCCGTCGACACCGCCCTGATCCGCAACCCCGGCGGCATGCTGCAATACGGCGCCACCGAAGGCTACGAGCCGCTGCGCGAGCAACTGAGCCTGTTCATGGCCAGCAAGGGCGTGGCCGTGGGCGCCGACGGCCTGATCGTCACCACCGGCAGCCAGCAGGCGCTGGACCTGCTGGGCAAGACCATGATCAGCCCCGGCGACAAGGTGATCGTCGAAGCGCCCACCTTCCTGGCCACCATCCAGTGCTTTCGCCTGTACGGCGCGCAGCTGATCACCGCGCCGATCGACGGCGACGGCGTCAGGGTCGACGAGCTGGAAAAGCTGATCGTGCAGCACAAGCCGAAGTTCGTGTACCTGATCCCCACCTTCGGCAACCCCAGCGGCGCGATGCTGAGCCTGGCGCGCCGCAAGCGGGTGCTGGAGCTGGCCGTGGAACACGAGACGCTGATCGTCGAGGACGACCCGTACGGCGACCTGTACTTCGGCGAGAAGCCGCCGCCGTCGATTTTGGCGATGTGCGACCACCAGCCCGGCGCGCGCGAATGGGTGGCGCACTGCGGCTCCATGAGCAAGGTGCTGAGCCCCGGGCTGCGGGTGGGCTGGATGATCGCGCAGCCCGAGCTGCTGGCCAAGGCCACCATGTGCAAGCAGTTCAGCGACGCGCACACCAGCACCTTTGCCCAGGCCACCGCCGCCGAGTACCTGCGCGCCGGCCGCATGCCCGCGACGCTGGCCAAGGTACGCAAGACCTACGGCGAGCGCGCCATCGCCATGGGCCATGCCCTGAAGCGCGAACTGGGCGACGCGGTCGAATTCGTGCAACCGCAAGGCGGCCTGTTCTTCTGGGCAAGGTTAACGGGCGCCGGCGGCAAGCTGGCCGACGCCAACGTGTTCGCGAAGCGGGCCATCGACGAAGGCGTCGCCTTCGTGCCCGGCGCGCCGTTCTATGCGACGAACCCCGATGTGAGCACGTTCCGGCTTAGCTTTGCGACGGCGGATGTGGCGAAGATTGAGGAGGGGATGGAGAGGTTGGGGAAGGCGCTATAAAGGGAAAATTACGC
>JAAOZX010000132.1 GCA_012274225.1 Comamonadaceae bacterium
CGGTTGAACAGATCGGCAACCCCCGGGCAATCGGTGGTGGTGGTGCAGCGGTTGGCGCCGGGCGCCCCGTTGAGATTGCGGATCTGGATCGGAATCGCCGCCCCCGCACCCAGCGTGGTGGCGACCACCGGGTTCGCCAGGGGGCCGGCGCTTCCGGTGTTGGTGAAGTCGGTACTCGGATCCCATCCGATCAGCATCGTCAGGGCAGCCCCGGGGCTTTGGTACGGCAGCGCGGTCTTGATGTCCCAAACGTCGCCGGTGGTTGGGTTGCTGACCGAGAAGATCACCCTGACGTTCCACGTGCCGGGCGCGGTGGTATTGACCACGATGTTTTCGATGTTGTATCGAAATTGCGGGGCCAAGCTCCAGGCCGGTGGGGGGGTTTGGGCGATCGCGTTTTGTACGACCGCCAGCAGAAACACCGCCGGCCACAGCCAGTAACTGCTTCTTCGAACAATGAATGCAGGAATCATGGTCACCTCTCGATATGTGTTGAGATTTGTTGAACGAGAAGACGGTGCACCGTCGAGATTCATCGTGCACGATCGCCCACGCAAAGTCTCTAGCTCATCGGTAACCTGGCTTGAGCGGATGTAACTTGGCGGCACGTTCAATCCCCGCCCTCGGTCGTGTGCCGGATCACCCGGTCGCGCGGTCGCATCGTTCCAGCACTCCTGCTGAGCTTCCGCAATTTCTGCGGATCGATGCGCACTTTGGCTGCGGCCACTGAGCTCGGCACCTCCAGGCGATCTGGATTGAATTGGTTGCACATTGTCGAGAAATGTTGTGAGACCGCTGCGGCGACGGCGAGTGTCGTTGTCGGTGGCGAACAACGACAACGAACCGGGTGACAGGGGAGCCCCAGTACGCGCGTCGGACTTTTTTTATCCCCGATCCAAAAGGAAGGCTACCTGGCGTGTCCAGGGCCGTCGAATGCCGGCACGCACCTATCGAAACACCGGGAGAACGCCGACCGGGTGCGCCCCCGGCTTTCTCCGGCGTGCAACAGCCTGTACACGCGAGGTTGTCCTACGGCTTGCCAAGCGTCGGCCGTTACCCTTGAAGCCACAGCGCGCCACTGGCGGCAAGGAGTCTTCCATGAGTGATCATCCCGCGGGCAGGAAACCGGAGTCCGGCAAGGCCGAACACGGCGCGCCCTCCGAAGTCAGCTGGAACAGCGGCGCCGGCCGCCAGCCTTACGGCAACCAGGGAGAGGAAGAAGCGCCACCGCCGGGTGGTAGCGAATTCAGCGAGGGAGACCGGGGCGAGCTGTCGGGGCGGAACCTGGAACAGCTCGAAGAGGCCCGCAAGATGCCGTGAATGTGCGCCTCACAGGACGCCGAACACCATCACCAAGAGGACGATGGTCAAGGGAACGCCGAGCAGCCAGGGAATGATGGCCGGTGCTTTCTGCAAAGTCGTGAATGAACCAGCGATACGCGGGTAGTCCAGCCTTGCCTGCGCATGGCGCCCGAACGGTAGCAGGCACATGTCGACAGGCGCGTCGGTCGCACGACGCCACCCACGTGAGCTGCGCGACGCGGCAAGCGCTCGCCGCAAAAAAGAACGAGCCGGCGTCCGACAGACGGCGCGGCCGACACGCGGTTCAATAGTCGAAGTTCCACTTTCGGAGGCCTTCGATGAACCCCTTGCTGAGCCGGATGGCCCCCAGTGCCACCAACATGATCCGGATGGATCACACCCATGTGCTCGCCACGTTTCACCAGTACCAGGCCGACACTTCCGCGCGGGTGAAGAAGGGCCTCGCCGACACGATCTGCGTCGCAATGGAAATCCATGCCCAGCTGGAAGAAGAGATCTTCTATCCGGCCCTGCGCGCCATCGCCGACAGCGACTTCATGCGCAAGAGCGTGCCGGAGCACGACCAGATGCGCCGGCTCATTGCCCAGTTGCGCAACCTTGAACCGGGCCATCCGAGCTTCGACGAGACCTTCTTCGAACTCATGAACACGGTGATGCACCATGTCGCGGACGAAGAAACGCTGTTGTTGCCCACCGCCGAGCGCGTCCTGGCCGGCCAGCTCGGTGCGATCGGCGTTCAGATGGCCAAGCGCCGCCTGCAGCTGGTCGCATCGCGCGGTGGCGAAATTGCCGGCGGCATGGCGCGATCGATGGGTGCCGGCAGCCTGGTGATAGGCGCCGGCGCGCTGCTGACCTGCAGCTACCTGCTGGCCCGGCCCCAGGGCTTGCGCCGCAGCGCCGCCAAGCATGACGGCGCAGTTGCTCCGCATTGAGGCTGGCTTGTGCCCCGCCGGAAGAATCGACCGGAGTCCGGCAAATCCCGCCGCTGGCGGGTGCACGGGTTCGCCGCACCGCAGGCAACGTCGCGCAGGGCTTCGGCCCGCACCGTCCGGCAAGACAGTTA
Source organism: Comamonadaceae bacterium (assembly GCA_012274225.1). Lineage (GTDB taxonomy): Bacteria > Pseudomonadota > Gammaproteobacteria > Burkholderiales > Burkholderiaceae_C > Ramlibacter. The sequence goes on from JAAOZX010000132.1 coordinate 2,387, forward strand.
GTTCGCTGAGAGACGCGTTTCGGCTTTCGGACGCGCCTTTCCCCTCCTGGCAGCCAGCTCCTGCATGCAGGACAGACCGGCTGATCGCTGCCCTTATTTGTTTGTGAATCGCCTGAAGGAAGCACCATGAACCCTCTTCGTCTTTTCGCATCTGCGCTGGAATTTTGTCTACCAGCGTCCGCAGCACCTGATGTCCCGGCTGGCCCGGCGGTGGCGAGTGGTCTTCATCGAGGAACCGGTCCCGCGCAGCGACCGCAACGAACTCGAGTGCTTCGAGCCCGCGCCGGGGGTGCAGGTCTTGCGACCGCACCTGACCGGCGAGGCGCCCGGCTTTCATGACGACCACTTGCCCGCGCTGGAGCGGATGCTGGCCGATGCGATGCGCGACCAGGCGGTGACCGATTACTGGGTCTGGTTCTACACGCCCATGGCGCTGCCGCTGGTCAACGACATGTCGCCTCGCGGCGTGGTCTACGACTGCATGGACGAGCTCACCGCCTTCCGCAACGCGCCGCGCCAGCTGGTGCAACGCGAGAACGCCCTGTTCAAGATGGCCGACCTGGTGTTCACCGGCGGACGCAGCCTGTACAACGCCAAGCGCGGACGGCATCCCGACGTGCATTGCTTTCCCAGCAGCGTGGACGCGCGGCATTTCTCCGAGGGCCGGGCCGACCACCCCCTGCAGGCCGACCTGCCCCGGCCGCGCCTGGGTTACTGCGGCGTGATCGACGAGCGCATCGACATCGACCTGATCGATGGCCTGGCCCGGGCCAGGCCCGAATGGCAGATCGTGATGGTGGGACCGACCGCCAAGATCGATCCGTCGGCGCTGCCCAAGGCCCCCAACATCCGCTGGCTGGGACAACAAGGCTACGACGACCTGCCGGCGTTCATTTCGGGCTGGGACGTGTGCCTGCTGCCCTTCGCCTTGAACGAGGC
>JAAOZX010000133.1 GCA_012274225.1 Comamonadaceae bacterium
AGCGAAATCACCGCCGGCCTGCTGACCGAGGTCCTGGCCGATTTCGCGGCTCCGGCCAACGGCATCTTTGCGGTCTTCCCGCAGCGCAAGCACCTGCCGCTGCGGGTGCGGCTGTGGATCGATTTTCTCAAGCACCATTACAGCCAGACCGGCTTCTGGAAGGCCTGACCCCATGACCCTCGAAGCCCTGCTTTCCTACGCCCACATCCTGGCTATCCTCACCGCGGTGGTATTCGTCTCCAGCGAAACCGCGCTGTGCCGGATCGAATGGATGAACGAACGCGTGGTCGAGCGGCTGGTGACGGTGAACCGGATCTACCTGGCCGGCCTGGTGCTGGTCCTGGTCAGCGGCCTGGCCCGCATCGCCTGGGGCATGAAGGGCGCGGACTGGTATTGGGGCAACGGCCTGCTGCACCTGAAGCTGGGATTGTTCCTGGTGGTGTGCGTGCTGGCGATCAAGCCGGCTGCATCGTACCGCCGCTGGCGCCGCCAGTTGCACGAAACTGGCGCCCTGCCCGACGAGGTGCAGATCCGCCAGGCGCGGCGGCAGGGCATGGTGGCCGCGCACCTGATCGCGATCATTCCGCTGGCCGCCGTGTTCCTGGCACGCGGCTACGGATCGTTCCGCTGAAACGAAAGGGCCCGCCGCAGCGGGCCTTCTTGCGGAAAGAGCGCCTATTTCTTCAGGCACTCGCTCATGAATTTCTTGCGCTCGTCGCCCTTCATGGCGCCGGCATCCTTGTTGCAGGTCGTCATCTTGGACTGCTGCGTGGTTTCCTTCTTGGCGCTCAGGCATTCCTTCATGAAGGCCTTGCGTTCGTCGCCTTTCTTGTCCTTGGCGTCGGCGTTGCAGGTCGCCATCTTGGTTTGCTGCTTGGTCTTGCCGTCGGCGGGAGCCGCGGTCGCCGTGCTGGCGGCATACGCCCCGCCGACGGAAAGGGCCAGGCCCAGGGCGATCAGGGAAACGAGCTTCTTCATGGCATCTCCACAAGGGTTGAGGGTCTCAGCATAACGGCGCAGGCGCGCGGCCGGCCGACAGGGTTGCGGCCCACCCCCGTAAAATCGGCTCATGCTCCTCGTCAAACAAGAATTGCTCGGCAGCCTGGCCGCGGAGCTGGAAAAGCTTTCACCCGGCGCCGGCGACAAGGCGCTGTTCGAGTCGCCCAAGGTCGCGGCCCACGGCGACCTCGCCTGCACCGCTGCCATGCAGCTGGCCAAGCCGCTCAAGCGCAATCCCCGCCAGGTGGCCGAAGCCCTGCGATCGGCCCTGCTCGAGACCGGGCCCTTTCGCCAGTGGGTGGCTGCGATCGACATCGCCGGCCCGGGGTTTCTCAACATCCGGCTCAAGCCAGGGGCCAAGCAGCAGGTAGTCGCCGAGGTGCTGGCAGCGGGAGCGGGCTTCGGCACGGCGCCGGCGAACGGACGGCGCATGATGGTCGAATTCGTCTCGGCCAACCCGACCGGGCCCCTGCACGTGGGTCACGGCCGGCAGGCGGCGCTGGGCGACGCGATCTGCAACCTGCACGCGACCCAGGGCTGGGACGTTTACCGCGAGTTCTACTACAACGACGCCGGGGTGCAGATCGCCACGCTGGCGACCAGCGTGCAACTGCGCGCCAGGGGCGTCAAGCCGGGCGATGCGCAGTGGCCCGAAGCCGCCTACAACGGCGAGTACATCGCCGAGATCGCCGCCGACTTCATGGCCCGGCGCACGGTGCGCTCGGACGACCGCGAGTTCACGGCGTCGGGCGACGTCGACGACCTCGACGGGATGCGGCTGTTCGCGGTGGCCTACCTGCGCCACGAGCAGGACCTGGACCTGCGCGCGTTCGACGTGCGGTTCGACAACTATTTCCTCGAGTCCAGCCTCTACACCAGCGGCAAGGTCGATGCGGTCGTGGCAAAGCTGCGCGATGCCGGCAAGACCTACGAGCACGACGGCGCGCTCTGGCTCAAGTCCACCGAATACGGCGACGACAAGGACCGGGTGATGCGCAAGGGCGACGGCAGCTACACCTATTTCGTGCCGGACGTCGCGTATCACATCACCAAGTGGGAGCGCGGCTTCGCCCGCGCCGTGAACATCCAGGGCACCGACCACCATGGCACCATCGCCCGGGTGCGCGCCGGCCTGCAGGCGGCGGGCGCGGGCATCCCCGAGGGCTATCCCGACTACGTGCTGCACACCATGGTGCGCGTGATGCGTGGCGGAGAGGAGGTGAAGATCTCCAAGCGCGCCGGCAGCTATGTCACGCTGCGTGACCTGATCGAGTGGACCAGCAAGGACGCGGTGCGCTTCTTCCTGCTGTCGCGCAAGCCCGATACCGAGTACGTGTTCGACATCGACCTGGCGCTGGCCCAGAACAACGACAACCCGGTCTACTACGTGCAATACGCCCATGCCCGCATCTGCTCGGTGCTGGCGGCCTGGGGCGGCGATGCAACGGGCCTTGCCGGTGCCGACCTGTCGCTGCTGGAAAGCCCGCAGGCGCTGGCGCTGATGCTGCAGCTGGCCCGCTATCCGGAGATGCTGCGTGACGCGGCGGCCGATTTCGCGCCGCACGACGTGACCTTCTATCTGCGCGAACTGGCGGCCAGCTACCACAGCTACTATGATGCCGAGCGCATCCTGGTCGAGGACGAGCCCCTGCGCAACGCGAGGCTGGCGCTGGTCGCCGCCACGGCCCAGGTGTTGCACAATGGATTGGCGGTGCTCGGGGTGGGCGCGCCGCGCAAAATGTAGCCGCTCGCGGCAGGAATTCCAGCAGTGAAAAACAGTCAGCGCAGTCAGCGTGGTTCGATCATCGTGGGCATCGTCATCGGCGTGGTGCTGGGCCTGGCCGTGGCCCTGGCGGTCGCCGTGTACGTGACCAAGGTGCCGATACCGTTCCTCAACCGGGGACAGAGCCGGTCCGCCGAACAGGACGCCGCCGAGAGCCGCAAGAACCGCGACTGGGACCCGAACGCGCCGTTGTACGGCAAGAACCCGGCCAAGGCGCTGCCGCCTGCGCCCGCCATCGTCCAGCCGGCACCGGCGCCGCCGGTCGCGACCATCCCGGCGCCCGGCAACGTCCCGGCGCCCAAGGGCAAGAGCGCAGACCCGCTGGGCGACCTGGCGGCGCGAGCGACCGGCCCCGGGGCCGACCCCTTCCTGTACTTCGTTCAGGCCGGCGCCTTCCGCACGCCCGAGGATGCCGAAGCCCAGCGCGCCAAGCTGTCGCTGATGGGCATCGAGGCCAAGGTCAGCGAGCGCGAGCAATCCGGCCGGCAGGTGTTCCGGGTGCGGGTCGGCCCCTTCGACAAGAAGGAAGAGGCCGACCGGCAGAAGGAAAGGCTCGAAACCGGCGGAGTCGAAACCGCGCTGGTGCGCGTGCAGCGTTGAGCCGTCCCGGAACCTTCCGGTTGAGCCGCGCTCAGATCCTTCACAAGGAGTGAATCGACATGAATCGACGCGAGTTTTCGGCCGCCACGGCCGGTGTTCTGGCCGCCGCCGCCATCGGACTGCCCGCAGCGGTGATCGCCCAGGTCAAGAAGCCGAATGAGGGGACGGATTACCTCAGGCTCGACAAGACCGTGCCGGTCGACGCGCCACCCGGCAAGATCGAGGTGATCGAATTCTTCTGGTACGCCTGCCCTCACTGCAACAAGCTCGAGCCCCGTCTGGAAGAGTGGATGAAGAAGTTGCCGCCCGACGTCGTGTTCAAGCGCGTGCCGGTGGCGTTCCGGGACGATTTCGTGCCGCAGCAGCGTCTCTATTACGCGCTGGAGGCCATGGGCAAGGTCGACGAACTGCATGCCAAGGTGTTCCAGGCCATCCACGTGAACCACGAATTGCTCAATCGCGAGGACCTCATCCTGCCCTGGGTTGCCAAGCAGGGGCTGGATCCGGCCAAGTTCAAGGAGTTGTACAACTCGTTCTCGATCTCCAGCAAGTCACGCCGCGCTGCGCAGTTGCAGGATGCCTACAAGGTGCAGGGTGTTCCGGCGTTCGGTGTCGCCGGGCACTATTACGTCGAAGGCGAGCAATCGCTCCAGGTCGTCGATTACCTGCTGGCCGAAGCGCGCAAGTCACGTTGACCCGGCGCCTTCCGGCGCTGTCTAGGGCGTCGGGAAATTGTTGACCGGATGGTTCGTCGAAGGCCCGCTAAGCGGGCTTTTCCATTTGGGCTGGCTACAATGCAGCAAGATTCATGCCTTTGCTGTGGCACTCCGATTCGGTGGCCAGCCAGCGCGGAACCCTGCCGTCTATGAAACATTCCTTCCTCGTCGCTTTGCTGTTGCTGGCTTTCTCCAGTCCGGGGAATCTCGCCCATGCCGAGAAGGCCGACCGCAACAAGCCCATGAACGTGGAAGCGGATGCGCTGCGCTACGACGATCTCAAGCAGACCAGCGTCTTCACCGGACGGGTGGTCCTCACCAAGGGCACGATCCTGATCCGCGGTGCCCGGATCGACGTGCGCCAGGATCCCGAGGGCTACCAGTACGGCGTGGTGACGGCGGAGCCGGGCAAGTTGGCGTTCTATCGACAAAAGCGCGAAGGCCTGGATGAGTACATCGAGGGCGAAGGCGAGAGCATCGAATACGACGGCAAGGCCGACCGGGTCAAGTTCATCAACCGGGCGGAATTGCGGCGCTTTCGGGGTTCGACGCTGGCCGACGAGATCGTCGGCAGCCTGATCACCTACGACAACACCAACGACACCTTCGCCGTGG
>JAAOZX010000134.1 GCA_012274225.1 Comamonadaceae bacterium
AAGAGCAACTGCCTGTCGGTCGAGCCGCTCGAGACCGAGTTCGGCCGCAAGCGCGCGATCAACCAGAGCACGTGCAACAAGGACACCAGCTGTCTGAAGGGCTTCTGCCCCAGCTTCGTCACGGTGGAGGGCGGCCAGTTGAAGAAGAAGGCCAAGGGCAAGGTGGTCTCGCCGCAGGAACTGGGACCGCTGCCCGAGCCGGCGCTTGCGGTGATCCATGGCGCCTATGGCATCGTGGTGGCCGGGGTCGGCGGCACCGGGGTCATCACCATTGGGCAATTGCTGGGGATGGCCGGCCACATCGAAGGCAAGGGCATCGTGACCCAGGACTCCGCCGGGCTGGCCCAGAAGGGCGGCGCCACATGGAGCCACGTGCTTATCGGAGAGCATCCGGACGACGTCCGCACGACCCGCGTCAGCATGGGCGCCGCCGATCTCGTCATCGGATGCGATCCGATCGTGACGGCGAGCAAGGAAACCGTTCTGCGCATGCGCGAAGGCCGCACCCGGGTGGCGTTGAACTCATACAGCACGCCGACGGCGGCCTTCGTCAAGAACGGCAATTGGGCCAATCCGGCGCAGGCCTGCGCGGGGGAAATCGCCAAGGCGGTGGGCGAGCAGGCGGTGGCCGCTTTCAACCTCGATCTCGCGTCGACTCGGCTCATGGGCGACAGCATCTATACCAATCCGATGCTGCTCGGTTACGCCTGGCAGAAGGGCTTGATTCCCCTCAGCCGCGAGTCGTTGCTGCGCGCCATGGAGCTCAACGGCGTGGCGGTGGAAAACAACAAGACCGCTTTCGAATGGGGCCGTCGGGCGGCGCACGATCCGGCAGCGGTCGAACAGGTGCTCGCCCCGGCCCAGGTGATCGAGTTCCGCCAGCGCGAGACGCTCGAAAGCGTCATCGCCCGTCGGGTCGAATTCCTCACCGCTTACCAGCACGCAGCCTATGCGGCCAGTTACCGGGACTTCGTCGAGAAGGTCCGCCTGGCCGAGTTGCCTTTGGGCCGCACGGCGCTGACCGAAGCGGTGGCGCGCAACCTGTTCAAGCTGATGGCCTACAAGGACGAGTACGAGGTCGCACGCCTTCACGCGCATTCCGGATTCCAGGAAAAGATCGCCGCCCTGTTCGAGGGCGACTACAAGGTCCACTATCACTTGGCCCCCCCGCTGATCGCCAAACGCAACGAAAAGGGTGAATTGCAGAAGAAGAAATACGGTCCTGGCATGCTCGCCGCCTTCCGGATCCTGGCCGGGCTCAAGGGCCTGCGCGGCACGCCACTGGACATTTTCGGCCGCAACGAAGAGCGGCGCGGCGAGCGGGCGCTGATCACCCGGTACTGCGCAAGCCTGGAGCAGGTGCTGGCGAAGCTGGATAGCGCCAACTCGGGCCTGGCCCTCGAAATCGCGCGGATCCCGGATCAGATCAAGGGATTTGGGCACGTCAAGGCGCGAAACCTGGCCGCTGCCGAAACTCAGTGGGAGCAGCTGCTGCGCCAGTGGTGCGAGGCGGGTGCGCAACGCCGGACGGCCTGAACCAACGCGCCAGCAGTTGGTCACATGCCGTGGCGGACCTGGACTCGGCGCCGGTACAACTTACGGCCGACGGGGCGCGACATACAATTGATAATTCCCGTTCGGGCCCCTGAGCTGCCCGGCTTTGGCCGTGGCCGCTCTTGATCCATCATTTTTCTGGAGCCAAAGTGTTCATTTCTTCCGCCTATGCCCAATCGCTCGGCGGCGGCGACATGCAGTCTTCCCTGATGAGCATGTTGCCGCTGGTGCTGATGTTTGTGGTGCTGTACTTCGTCATGATCCGGCCGCAGATGAAACGCCAGAAGGAGCACCGGACGATGATCGAGGCACTGGCCAGGGGCGACGAAGTGGCCACTGCTGGCGGAGTGCTGGGAAAAGTGACCAAACTGGGCGATGTCTATCTGGGCGTGGAAATTGCAAACGGGGTCGAAGTCCAGTTGCAGCGCAGTGCCGTCGTCCAAGTATTGCCCAAAGGCAGCATCAAGTAGCGTGAAGGCCGCGGGTGTCCGGCACCGCGCGGCCTCGAGTTTTTAGCTAATACAAATACAAATGAACCGATACCCGGTCTGGAAGTACGCGATCATCCTGATCGCCTTGCTGGTGGGGGCCATCTACACCCTGCCAAATTTCTTCGGCGAAGCCCCAGCGGTGCAGGTGTCATCGCTCAAGGCCATCGTCAAGGTGGACAGCACCACCGAACGGCGGATCGAGGATGCGCTGGCGGCAGCCGGCATCAAGTTCGAAACCATTAACCTCGACGCCAATTCGGTCAAGGTTCGCGTGTCGGACACCGACACCCAGCTCAAGGCCAAGGACGCGATCCAGAAGGCCCTGATCCCGGACCCGGGTGACCCGTCGTATGTGGTGGCGCTGAACCTGCTGTCGGGGTCGCCGCGATGGCTGTCGGCCCTGCGCGCGGCCCCGATGTACCTGGGCCTGGACTTGCGCGGCGGGGTCCACTTCATGCTGCAAGTCGACATGCAGGCGGCGCTGTCCAAAAAGGCCGAGTCGCTCGCCGGCGACCTGCGCAGCACGCTGCGCGAGAAGGGCATTCGCCATGGCGGCATAGCCCGAAACGGCCAGGCGATCGAAGTGCGGCTGCGCGACGCCCAGACCCTGGAAGCGACCAAGGCCGTGATCGCCGACCAGTTCGCCGACCTGCAGGTGGCCGAGGCAGCGGAAGGTGCGGAATACAAGCTCACCGCGACCATCAAGCCGGTGGCGGCCCGCCGGATCCAGGAGCAGGCGCTGCGCCAGAACATGGTGACGCTGCACAACCGGATCAACGAGCTGGG
>JAAOZX010000135.1 GCA_012274225.1 Comamonadaceae bacterium
CGCGACCGGCGTCCACACCGGCTGCTGGAAATAGCGCAGATGCCGCAGGAGCACCAGCAGCAGCGCGGCGTGAAAGGTCCAGCCGAAGAGCCAGGTCCATTTGCTGGCCTTGAACAGGCTCTCGAACAGCACCACTTCGCGGCCCAGGCGCAGCGCGACGCCGCCGCTCGTGGTGGGTGCGGGCGTGGTCGGGATCTTCAGTGGCGCGGGCGTGCGGACATAGCTGCGGATCTTGCCCGCCAGGCCAACGACGAGCACGGCCGTGGCTGCGTAGAAGACCGCCGCGTAGCCGAACGCAAGCGCCGACATGGTGGGCCTAGGCTGAAAGTTGCGGGCTCAGACGCAGCCGGTCGGCTTGGGCAGGCCGGCAATCTTGCACGCCTGCTTGGCCGGGCCGTAGGGGAACAGCTCGTACAGGTACTTGCTGTTGCCCTTTTCCGGCCCGAGCTGCTTGCCGATGGCCTTGGTCAGCACCCGCACAGCCGGCGCGATCTGGTACTCCGCGTAGTACTCGCGCAGGAAGTTGACCACCTCCCAGTGGCTGGGCGACATGTCGACGTTCTCCAGCTGGGCGATCGCGTTGGCGATGTCCTCGTTCCAGTCGGAGAGGTTGACGAGGTAGCCCTCCTCGTCGGTGTCGTAGGTGGTGTCGTTGATTGCAATTCCCATGGAGTCTCCTCGGCTCAAAGCCAGGTTTGGTTGATTGGATGCTCGGCGACGAGGTCGACGAAACCCTCGTAGTCGACAGCTGTGATGCCCGCGATGAGCCGGCCGGCCATGCCCCTGGCCTCCAGGTCGGGCCTCAGCACGTAGACTTTCAGCCGCTGCGCCGCGTCGTCCATGCCGCAGGCCAGCGCCCCGCCAGGGGTCGCTGCATAGATGGCGTCCTCGATCAGCAACAGGGCATCGCCCGGGCGGGCGATCCGGATGCAGCTGTGCAGCGTGCGGCTGGCCCGGGGGGATTGATTGACGATGTGCAGCATGAGCTTCTGTTCAGAAGGAAAGGATCACGTCCTGCTGGGACATCAGTTCGGCCAGCTCCGTGCTGGACAGCATCTGCACCGGCACCAGCAGATCGTCGGGGCTAAGCCCCCGCGAGTCCATCGAGTCGCGCTCGACGTACAGCTTCTCGATGTCGTAGCTTTCCAGGGCGCGATAGGTCGGCGAGAAGTTCTTCATGCCGATGGCCTTGGTGTTCTGGCCCTTGACCAGTTCGAAGACGCCGTCGTCCAGGAACACCAGGCTGCAATCCTGGTCGAAGGTGGCGGCGATCAGCACGACCTCCAGGCTTTCCAGCGCGTGGATCGTGCCGTAGGGTGCCTTGCGGTTGACGAACATGAATTTCTTCATGGTCAGGCTCCGAAGGTGACGGTGCGGTCGGCCTTGATGCCGGCGTCGACCAGTTGCCCCAGGCCCGAAATGCGAAAGCCCGGCGCCAGCAACTCGTCCTTGATGCCACGCCGCAGGGCGGCGGCAACGCAGACCACCAGGTCGACCTTGTGCTGCGCCGCGAGCGCCGACCAGCGGTTGACGATATGGCGATCGTCCTGCGGCGGCTCGGTCAGGCGGCTCGAGTTGTAGACGCCGTCGTGGTAGAAAAAGACGCGCATGACCTCGTGGCCGCGCGCCACCGCGGCCGCCGCGAACAGGTAGGCGGAATCGGCGGCCTGGTGGGTGTACGGGCCGGTGCTGACCATCAGAGCAAGTTTCATCGTGGTGCGGGGCTCTAGTCAGTTGAGGACGGAGCAAAGATTGCCGGGCAATTTCTTGATCTGTGTCGCAAGGATTTAAAAACGGATGTGCGCCGAGGCATTCAGGTTGGCGCGCGAGCCGCGCCAGTCGTCGATCAGGTACTTGGTGAAGGGCAGGTCGCACTTTTCGAAGAAGCGCGGCCAGCCGATGCGCTCGATCCAGTCGGACACCCGTTCCCACGGGCGGGCGTCGTCCTTGTAGGTGTAGAGAATCTTCTTGACCATCGCCGAGACTTCCGGCCAGCGCGGCGGGTTGTTCGGCAGGCCCGAGGCGACCATCTTCATGAAGGTCGGCTTGCCCCGGGCGTTGGAGTTCTTGCCGCCCACCCAGATTGCCAGCTTGGTGTGTTCCGGGTCGTTGATCTGCATCGGCGGGCAGGGCGGGTAGCAGGCGCCGCAGCACATGCATTTCTTCTCGTCGATCTCCAGCGAGGGCTTGCCGTTGACCAGCGCCGGGCGGATGGCGGCCACCGGGCAGCGTGCCACCACAGCCGGGCGCTCGCACACGTTGGCCACCAGGTCGTGGTTGATCTTGGGCGGCTTGGTGTGCTGGACGATGATCGCGATGTCGGCCTGGCCGCCGCAGTTGATCTCGCAGCACGAGGTCGACAGGTGCACGCGATTGGGCATGTCCTCGCGGATGAACTCGCTGTAGAGATCGTCCATGAGCGCCTTGACGGCGCCGGAGGCGTCGGTGCCCGGGATGTCGCAGTGCAGCCAGCCCTGGGTGTGGGCGATCATCGAGACCGAGTTGCCAGTGCCGCCGACCGGAAAGCCGCTGCTGGTGAGCGACTCGATCAGCGGCGCGACCTTGTTCGGGTCGCTGACCATGAACTCGATGTTCGAGCGGATCGTGAACCGGACATGACCCTCCGCGAAGGTGTCGGCGATGTCGCAAAGCTTGCGGATGGTGTGCACGTCCATCTGGCGCTGGGTGCCGGCGCGCACGGTCCATACTTCGGCGCCGTCGTGCGACACGTGGTGCAGCACGCCGGGGCGCGGGCGGTCGTGGTACTTCCAGTTGCCATAGTTCTTCAGCAGCGCCGGATGCAGGTACTGCTTGTTGTCCGGGCAGCCGCTTTCGATCGGGGTACGGTGAGCTTGGGTGGCCATGTCGTGTCTCCGGAGGTATCGATCAGGCCGCGGCCTTCTTGGCATTGATGCGCGCCACTTCCTCGTCCCAGCCGTCGGTGCGCACATACGGGTTGGTGCGCGGCGCGGCGACCATGTGAGGGTCGACGTCGACGCCTACGCCTTCCAGGAAGTTGACCAGGCCGATGCGCTCGATCATCTCGCCGGTGCGCTCGTGCTCCAGCGCGTTCTCGGCGAAGAAGTCGATCACCCGCTGGCCCAGGTCGACCAGCGCCTCGAAGTCCTCTTCGGTCTTGAGCGGCATGAACGGAACCACCACGGTTCCCATCAGGTCGCCGATCTTCAGGGTGCGCTTGCCGCCCACCAGGATGGTGGCGCCGGTGTCGGTGCCGTGCGCCAGCGCGCCGGTCATCACGTTGATGCAGTGCATGCAGCGCACGCAGTCGCCGTTGTCGATCTCCAGCGCATGGGTGTCGCTGACGCTGACGCAGGACATCTTCGGGCCGTGGCGGACATCCTTGATTTCCTTGAGCATGATCGCCTTGGTCGGGCAGCGGCTGACCACGTCGTTGACCAACTCGTTCATGCCGTGCTTCTCGAACCACTTGCGCGCCAATTGCTGGTCGGTGCGGATGTTGTCGCGCCAGGTGCCGATCACGGCCATGTCGGCGCGCTGGATCGAGTTCATGCAGTCGTTCGGGCAGCCCGAGAACTTGAACTTGAACTTGTAGGGCAGGGCCGGGCGATGGATGTCGTCCACGAACGTGTTGATGACCGTGCGGTGCGCCTTGGCCTCGTCGTAGCAGCTCTGCTCGCAGCGCGCCGCGCCCACGCAGCTCATCGAGGTGCGCACCGCCGGGCCGGCGCCGCCGAGGTCGAAGCCCAGCTCGTTGAGCGCGTCGAAGGCGTCCTGCACCTTGTCGCTCTTGGCGCCCTGGAACATGATGTCGCCCGACTGGCCGTGGAAGGCGATCAGGCCGGAGCCGTGCTCCTCCCAGATGTCGCACATCTTGCGCAGAACGTCGCTGGTGTAATGCATGCCTGGTGGCGGCTGCACGCGCAGAGTGTGGAACTCCGCGGCATCCGGGAACACCGGCTTGTCGTTCTCGTCCTTGAGCTCGGTGAAGCGGGGGATGATGCCGCCGCCGTAGCCGAACACCCCGACGGTGCCGCCTTTCCAGTAACCCTTCTTGGTGCGGTACGAGGTTTCCAGCTGGCCGACCAGGTCGACCATGTAGTCGCTGTCCTGGGCCAGCCGCTTCAGGCCGGTCACGAAGCTGGGCCATGGGCCGCTCTCGAGCTGGTCCAGCATCGGCGTGTCGTGGGGCTTCTTGGCCATGTCGTTTGTCTCCTGGCTCGTGATCCCGAGGGCCGCCCGGTCCTCGAAACTGTGGGGCGAATGGTGGCCGGGCCAGGGCGGGGGCGCCATCCCCCTCGTTGATTGGAGTGGCACTACCCGGAAGGGGTATCCGCCGGTCCCCCGTGCCGGGTATGGACGCAGCGGCGCGGTATCGCGCTCAATGCCGGTTTGCAACAAAGCCCCTGGATGACCCGCCTGAACTCCCTCGCCAAGCTGCGCGTGCCCCTGGGCGGGCAGGAGATCGAACTGCAGCAGCTCGATCACGATGCCGGCGGCATGAGCCTGCTGCGCACCCGGATCCGCGAGGGCAGCCGCTTCACGGTGTTCGACGTCGATCCGATCACCGCGCAGCAGTGGGGCGAGGCGCTGCTCGCCTGGGCGCGGTCGCAGCCCCGGGAGTGATGCGGCGTGAGTGCAGACCGTTTCGCAACCATGATCGACGTCGCCTTCGCCGTGACCGGCGGTCCGCTGCCGCCCAATCACCGCTACGCGCTGGCCGAGGCCCTGGAGCGCGCCCTGCCGTGGCTGGCCGACGCGCCGCAAGCCGGCGTGCACAGCCTCAACCTGGTGAGCGGCTCGGGCAGCGAGGCGCTGGTGTCGCCGCGCACCCGGCTGCGGCTGCGGGTGCCGCGCGAGCGCGCCGATGACGCCTGTGCCCTGGCCGGCGCCGAGCTGGCGGTTGCTGGATGCCGGCTGCGGGTGGGCCCGGCGCAGCGCCGCGAGCTGGTCGACCACCACACGCTGTACGCCCACCTGGTGGCTTGCGCCGGCGACGACGAACTGGCTTTCATGCGTGCGGTGCAGGACGAGCTCGACCGGCTCGGTGTGCGCTGCCGTCCAGTGTGCGGGCTGCATCGGGTGGTCGAATCCGGCGCGTTGCCGGGCTTCAGCCTGATGCTGGACGGGCTGGTCGCGGATCAGTCGCTCACCGTGCTGGAGGCCGGCCTGGGCGCCCATCGACGACTGGGCTGCGGGTTGTTCGTGGGACATAAGTCCGCCGCCGCCGTGGGCACGCCACCTTGATCCTTAACCCAAGCGGAACTGCAACCATGAGCTATCTCGTCAACGGCGAAGAACTGGAAACCGACGAACAGGGCTACCTGCTGGCGCCCGACTACCGCGAGGAGGTCGTGCACGCGATTGCCGCGGCCGAGGGAATCGCGCTCACCCAAGGCCACTGGGCGATCGTGAACTACCTGCGCGACCAGTACCGCGAGCACGGGCACACGCCAAATTTCCGCAACATGCTCAAGGAGATGGGGGCGGTGCTGCCCGGCTGCGACAGCAAGATGCTGTACGACCTGTGCCCGCTGGGCCCGGCCAAGCAGGGCGCCAAGCTGGCCGGCCTGCCGCAGCCGCTGGGCAAGGGTGGTTACTAGGCATGCCTGCAACGATCACCCCACCGCCGGCGCCGCGCCTGAAGAGCCGCTGGTTCCGCGGCGGCGCCGGCAAGAGCGCGCAGCAGCAGGCCAGCGCGGCGGCCTTCATCGTCTGGCGGGTGGCGCGGCACATGCTGGACCGGATGCGGCGTGCCGGCTTTGATGTCGAGGTCGGGCCGCCCTATTTCGCCTTCCTGCGCGAGGTGCTGGTGTTCCTGGTGGCGCTGGCCGATCGCATCGCCTACGCGCGCCAGGGCGCCGAAGGCCGTCTCGCCTTCACCGCCGCGATGGTGCATCACCTGGCCCGCATCCTGCAGGAGAACGAGGACGACCTGCTGGGGCCGGCGCCGGCCGGAGCGCCCTCCAACGGCGACACTTTCATCGATCTGGTCAACGAGATCACCGGACACTACGCCGAGTTCGGCGCCGACCCCACGCTCGCCGATGCCGGCGCCGGTTTCCATCCCGACTTCGCATTCGTGCGCTACCTGGGCCGCCGCCTCGAACCGTCCCTGCCGGAAAAGGACCGGCGCTGGGTGCTCGACCAGGTGATGGCGGTGGAAGCGCCCGAGGCCGTGGCGATGGTGCAGCGCAGCCTGAGCGATCTGTTCGAGCCGGGCGCACCCCGGGCCCGGCGTTCGTCCACCACAGGCGAATGACGCGATGACCTTGTCGTCAACCATTTCGGCGCCCGGCCGCGCGACCAGCCCGTTCGACCTCGAGGATGCGGTGAGCTACCGCCGCTGGCGCGACTGGAAGCTGGCACGCCGGCCGGCCCATGCCGCGGAGCTGGTGGTGGACGTGGCCGACCCGCGTGCGCTCACCGCCGCAGAGCAGTCGGCGTTGCGCGCGCGGATCGCGCGGGCCAATTTCGCCATCTACCGCTCCCCGGTCACAACCGACGATCCGCGGTTGCCGCTGCTGCTCGGCGAGCAGCTCGGCCTGCGCCGGCTCGACGCCAACTGGCTCGCCGACGAGGACGGCATTTCGCGC
>JAAOZX010000136.1 GCA_012274225.1 Comamonadaceae bacterium
TGCACGCATGCTGGGCGCATGGCGGTTGGCGAAAGGTTCGACCGGCGTGCTCCAGTATTGGCCCACGTTGACGGTCCAGTTGTCGCCGCCGGTGGGCACCCGCACGTCGAAAATGCCGGCCAGCGCCGCGACATTGCCGAAGGGCCTGTGGGTGGACTCCGCCGGATGCGCGATGCCCCAGCGCCAAGCGGCCGGATCGTTGCCCTGCTGGGCGGCAATGCGGTCCAGCGCCCGTGCCAGCGCCAGGCTCGACTGCTCGGCGCAAGTGAGTGGCGCACACCACTCGGCACCGGCCTGGGGGTCGCCGAGGATGGCTTCCAGCCCCTGGCGGAAATGGCGCTTGCCGTACAGCGATTTGAATTTCTCGGGACCGAGCTGCGGCATGATCAGCCCGCGGGTCAGCTCGTCGCCCCACACTGCCATGATCAGCGGCGCAGCGCGGTCGGCCCGCATTGCGCCGTCGAATCCGTTCAGTTGCGCCAGAGCCGCCGGTGCCAGCGCGTGGTCGCTCCGGGTGGACCGCAATAGCGGCAGCAGCTTGAGCGCAGCCGTCGACACGATGTCGGCCTGCACATTGCGCAGGCTGGCCACCGTATGGCGGGGCCTGGCCGCGAGCAGGGCTTCGATGCGGTTGAAGCGCTCGGGCGTGTTCCAGTCGCTGGTGATGAAATAGGGATAGTCGGCCGCATGGATGCGCTGGTTGGCCGTGGCCAGCCAGCCCTTGGTCTCGATGGCCGGCTGATCCACATGCGGGTTGTCCGCCTGCGCCAGCTCGCCGACCCAGTCGTATTTCGCGTCCCAGCCGGGCGCCGGCGCGACGCCGCGCAAGTCGTTGTCGGGCCGGCGCACCACGACCCGGCCGATGGCGCGGTACCCGGTGTGGCCCTGGGTGTCGGCCGCCACGACGTTCTGCATCGGCGAGTGATAAATAGCGAAAGCGGCCGCGAGCTCGTCCACCGTTTGCGCCTGATTCGACAGCATTCCTGCCACCACTGTTTGATTGGCCGGCTCCAGCGCCGACCAGCGCAGTGCCAGCACGAACTTGCGCAAATCCAGCACCTGGCCGTGACTGGCCTGCGCGTCGCTGATGACCGGGCCATGGCGGGTGCTGCGAACGACGATTCTTTCGTCGGGCTGGCCCTTGACCTTGATCGTTTCTTCGCGCCGGTCGAAAGCGGACCATCCGTCCGGCGTGCGGTACTGCAGCGGATCGGCTGGATTGATCTGTTCCAGATAGAGGTCCTGCACGTCCGGGCCGGTGTTGGTGAAACCCCAGGCCACGCCCGCAGTGCGCCCCAGTACCACGCTGGGCATCCCGGGAAAAGTGGCGCCGATCACGTCGGTCGGTTTGCCGCCGGGCGCCGCGCCGGCCTTGATGCGGGCGAAATACCAGACCGCTGGGGCGCTCAACCCCAGGTGCGGGTCGTTGGCCAGCAGGGGCTTGCCGGTTTCGGTGTGGCCGCCCGCCACCACCCAGTCGTTAGAGCCCTTTCCGCCGGGGTCGCCGAGGCCACCCGCCCAGTCGTTGATGGACGTGGTATCCAGCCAGGCGAACCGGCTGGCCGGCAACGCGCCCTCGCCGGCAGCGCCGGTTTTGGTGGCGGCCGGCGTGTCGGATCGGTACACGCCCAGGCCTCGGTACAGCGCTGCCAGGTCCACGACGGTGGCGGGCTGCTCACCCGGGTAGGGCGGCATCAGTTGCCACAAGGCGCGGGTGTCGATGCGCTGCAGCGCCGACAGGCGGGCAAACTCCATGCCCCAGTTGCCGCCCAGGTCCAGCGCCATCATCAGAGTCCAGGCCACGCTGTCCTGCGGTTGCCAGACGCCCGGCTTGGCGCCGAGGATATGAAATTCCGGCGGCAAGGCCTGCCCGGCCTGCGCATGAAAGCTGTTGATCCCGTTGGCGTAGGCTTGCAGCAGGGTCTTGGCGTCCGCTGGAAGTCCCTCCCATTGCGCCCGCGCTGCCTGCATGATGCCCAGCGTGCGCATCAGCCGGTCGGTTTCCAGCGTACCGGCGCCCAGCAATTCGCTCAGCTCGCCGTGCATGACGCGCCGGTTGAATTCCAGCTGCCAGCCGCGCTCCTGCGCATGGACCCAGCCCAGCGCGAAATACGCATCGGCAAGGCCCTGCGCCTCGATATGGGTCACGTCGCTGGTGTCGCGGCGCACCTGCACCGGCGCCCCCAGCCCGGTTGCGTGGATTTCTCCGTCCAGTTGCGGAAAGCTGCGCCACGCATAAACCGCGATGGCGACCAGCAGCAGCGCCAGCAGCGCGGCGAGGGCCCGGAAGGTCCTGCGAATCATCTTTTCTCTCCTGGCCGGCGGCGCGCCAAACGAGCGGCCTCAGCCGCTCAAATGTACCCGCGGCCGGCGGGCCCCGTCGACCGGCAAAGGCCCGGGACCGACGAGCAGAGTCAGCGGGCCACGGCCAGCAGGAAAAGCCGGCGGAACGGAAAGAGCGTGTTGCCATCGGGCAGCACCGGATAGGCCTGGCGCAGGCGGGTCGCGTAATCGCCCTCGAAAGCGCTGCGTTCGGGTTCGGCAAGCGCGTCGAGAAACTGCTTGAGCCACGTGCCCTTGGTCCACTCCTTGACCGGATCGGCCCCCGAGAGGACCTGCAGATACTCGGTTTCCCAGATGTCCAGCCGGGCGACTCGCGGGTTGAGCACGTCGTAGTAGAACGCCGGCTCGGCGACCGGGCTCGGCGCCAGCAAGGGCTCCAGCCGGGAGCGCCATGGGCCGCTGCGGACCGACTCGGCGATCAATGTATGCGAAGGCGCGCCGAAGTTGCGCGGCATCTGTACTGCCAGCACGCCGCCCGGGGCGAGCTGCCCAAGCAGCGCCGGGAACAGCCGCTGGTGGTCGGCCAGCCAGTGCAGCGCCGCGTTCGAATAGATCAGGTCGGCCGGCTCCGGCGCTCGCCAGGATGCCAGGCTTTGCTGCACCCAATTGACGCCCGGCGCCGCGGCCCTCGCCTTGGCCAGCATTTCGGCCGAGTCGTCGACACCGGTGATCGAAGCCGCCGGCCAGCGAGCGGCCAGCAGTTGAGTGACGTTGCCGGCGCCGCAGCCCAGGTCATACACAGTCTGCGGATGGGTCGAGGGCACGCGCGCCAGCAGGTCGATGGCCGGCTGCAGACGCGGCGCGGCGAACTTGAGGTATTGGTCGGGATTCCAGCTCATGGACTTCTTCACATGCGCAGCAGGCGCGGCAGAAACAGGGAGATCGCCGGGATGTACGTGATCAGCACCAGGAACACCAGCATGGTCGCCAGCCAGGGCAGCACGGCGATTGTCAGTTCGGTGATGCCCATCTTCGCGATGCCCGAGGCCACGTACAGGTTCAGCCCCACCGGCGGATGGCAGAGCCCGACCTCCATGTTCACGGTGATCAGAATGCCGAAGTGGATCGGGTCGATTCCCAGCTTCATGGCCACCGGAAACAGGATTGGCGCCATGATCAGGATGATCGACGATGGCTCCATCACGTTGCCGGCCAGCAGCAGCATGATGTTGACCAGCAGCAGAAAACCGATGGTGCCGAAACCCTGCGACACGATCCAGTCCGCTACCGCCTGCGGAATCTGCTCGCTGGTCATCAGGAAGGAGAACAGCACCGCGTTGGTGATGATGTACAGCAACATCGCGCTCATGTTCGCCGACGACAGCAGCACCCGCGCCACTTCCTTGCGTCCCAGGTCCTTGTAGACGAAGACGGCGATGATGAAGGCATATACCGCGCTCACCGCGGCCGCCTCGGTGGGCGTGAAGACGCCGGTGTAGATGCCGCCGATGACGATCACGATCAGCATCAGCCCCCACAGCGATTCACGGCCGGCGCGGGCCCGCTCGCCCCAGGTCGCGCGCGGCATGCGCGGATAGCCGAACTTGCGGGCACGGTACCAGGTGGTGATCCCCAGCATCGTGGCCAGCATGATGCCGGGAATCACACCCGCGATGAACAGCTTGCCCACCGAGGTATTGGTGGAGACTGAGTAAAGCACCATCGCGATCGACGGCGGAATCAGGATGCCCAACGCGCCCGAGGTGGTGACGACGCCGGCGCCGAACCGCGGCGGGAAACCCTGTTTGACCATGGCCGGAATCAGCACCGAGCCGATCGCCACGACGCTGGCCGGGGACGAACCCGACACCGCGGCGAACAGCGCACAGGCCAGCACCGCCGACAGCCCGAGCCCGCCATGCCAATGGCCGACCATGGAAGTAGCGAAGTTGATCATCCGCCGCGCGACGCCGCCGTGGGTGAGGAAGTTGCCGGCCAGGATGAAGAACGGGATCGCCATGATCTCGAAGTTCTCGATGCCGGTGAACAGCTTCATGGCCACCGAATCGAGCGACACGTCGCTCAGCGTGTACATGAAGCTGAGCACCGTGAGGCCGAGGGCGATCGAGATCGGCATGCCCGTCAGCATCAGCGAGACCAGCAGGCCAAACACCAGCGCGGCGCGCAGCCCGCCGCCGGCCTCGATGACCCCCTGCTTGGCGAGCAGGCCCAGGCCGAGCAGCAGGAACGGCAGCAGGACCAGGAAGATGCTCATCTTGCGACCGCGACCGACCTTCGCCTGCGCCGACGGCGTCGATTCGGCCGCGGCCCGCACCTCGGCGGGTTCCAGATTCACGTCGACCCCCTCCACGTGCCGGACGTCATGGTGCGGCAGGGAACCGGTGCGCCAGAAATACCAGGCCACCTGCAGGAACCGGAAGCACATCAGCGACGAGCCGAGCGGGATCGCCATGTACACCATCCACATGGGTGCCTCGAGGTCGCTCGAGCGGGTACCCGACTCCCAGACGCCCCAGGTGAAATGGGCGCCGAACTTCGCGATCGTCGCGGTGAACAAGGCGCCGGCGAGCAGGCCGAACAGGATCACCTTTCTGGCGCGGGCCGGCTCCATGCGCACCACCAGCACGTCGACCCCCACATGGATGCCGGTTCGAACGCCGTAGGCGGCGCCGAACTTCGCCATCCAGATGAACAGGTAGATGCACAGCTCCTGGGCCCAGGAGACGTCCATGCCCGACAGCCAGCCGAAGATCGTCCGGAATGGGGGCGAGGCGAACGCCATGCCGTGCGCCTCCAGCCACTTGGCGAAGTCGATCGAGTTCGAGGTGCCGTACCGGTGCAGGACCGCCAGGAAGACGATCGTGGTCGCCACCGTGATCAAGGTGGCGATGAGCCACTCTTCCAGGTGGTTGAGCAGCTTGTTCAGCAAGTCGGGCAGCGCCAGGACATCAGAGCGAGATGCCGGCTGCCTTCAGCAGGTCGTCGACGATCTGCTTGCCCACCCGCTTCTCCGACTCCTGGTAGACGGGCTTGAAGGCGGCCTTCCATGCGGTGACCTGTGCCGGCGTGAGGGTGTGCAGCGTGGTCTTGCCGGAAGCCTTGATCTTGGCCAGCGCGTCGATGTTCTCCTGGCGGGCGATCGAGTTGCAGTAGTCGGTTGAGTCGGCCACCGCCTTGTCGACCTGCTTGCGAATATCGGGCGGAAGCGCGTTCCAGAACTTCGCGTTGGCAATCAACGCATATTGCAGGTGGGCGTGGTTGGACACGGTGATGTCTTTCTGCACCTCGTAGAACTTCTGCGTGTAGTAGTTGGACGGGGTGTTCTCGCAGCCGTCGACCACGCCGGTTTGCAGCGCCTGGTACACCTCGGAA
>JAAOZX010000137.1 GCA_012274225.1 Comamonadaceae bacterium
GAACCCCGGACGTCGAGCTTGCGCCCCGCATCGGTCGGCGTCAGGCGCAGGCGGTACTCGCGCCCGTTTTCCGGATCGAGGATCCTGCCGTTCTCCCACACGTCCTTGCCGTCCGCCTTCTTCGCCGCGCGGATGATCTCGAGGCCGACCATCGGCTGGCCCTTGCGCTCGTCCTTGCACTCGTCGCATTTCTCGTCAGGCTTGGCGTCCTTTCGCAGCAGTTTCTCGATGCGCCCGTTCAGAACGCCATCGGTTTCAGCGATGCGAATTTCTGCCTTGGGCTCGCCGGTCTTGTCGTCGATGCTGCGCCAGACGCCCACCGGCGTCATCTGCGCCCAGGCGCCGGCCGCGATCGACAACAGGCCTGCGGCGAGAACCCTTTTCATGGCTTTGCCGCTGCTTCAGGCCAGCGCCAGATCGGTGTCGACGAGCACCTTGCTGCCCGCGCGCGCCGTCATCATCAGCGAGACCGTTTCCGGGAACAGCTTGGCGAAATAGAAGCGCGCCGTCTGCAGCTTGGCCGGGTAGAACGGATCGACAGTGCGTTTTTCGGCTTGCGCCGCCGCGATCTCGCGCAGCGCGACCTGAGCCATCCGGGCCCAGAAATAGCCATGCACCAGGTGGCCCGCCACCCGCAGGTAGTCCACCGCGGCGGCGCCCACTTCGTCCGGGTTCTGGAAGCCCTTGAAGCCGATCTCGGTGGTGAACTTCGTCATCTGGTCGCCCAGCAGGGCGATCGGGTTGATGAACTCGGCCATCTTCTCGTTGACGCCCTCTTCCTCCACCAGTTGCGCCACCAGCTTGCCGAATTTCTTCAGCGTCGCGCCGTTGTTGCCCAGCACCTTGCGGCCCAACAGGTCCAGCGACTGGATGGTGTTGGTGCCTTCGTAGATCATGTTGATGCGGTTGTCGCGCACAAACTGCTCCATGCCCCACTCGTGGATGTAGCCGTGGCCGCCGAACACCTGCATGCAGGCGTTGGTCGCGATATGGCCGTTGTCGGTGGTGAATGCCTTCACGATGGGCGTCAGCAGCGACAGCATCTCGTCGCTGTCCTTGCGCACCTTCTCGTCGGGGTGGTTGTGCACCTTGTCCAGCAGCACCGAGCAGAAGATCAGCAGGGCCCGGCCGCCTTCCGCATAGGCCTTCGCCGTGAGCAGCATCTTGCGCACATCGGGGTGCACGATGATCGGGTCGGCCGGCTTGTCCTTGGCCTTCGTCCCCGACAGCGAGCGCATCTGGATGCGCTCCTTGGCATAGGCCAGTGCGTTCTGGAACGCCACCTCGGTCAGGCCGAGCGACTGGTTGCCCACGCCCAGCCGCGCCGCGTTCATCATGACGAACATCGCCTGCATTCCCTTGTTGGGGTGGCCCACCATCCAGCCCTGGGCGCCGTCGATGACGATCTGCGCGGTCGAATTGCCGTGGATGCCCATCTTGTGCTCCAGGCCGCCGCAGAAGATCGCGTTGCGCTCACCCAAGCCGCCGTCCGGGGTCGGCAGGAACTTCGGAACGATGAACAGGCTGACCCCCTTGATCCCGGCGGGCGCATCGGGCAGCCGGGCCAGCACCAGGTGCACGATGTTCTGCGCCATGTCGTGCTCCCCGGCGCTGATGAAGATCTTGTTGCCGGTGACGCGATAGCTGCCGTCGGGTTGCGGCTCGGCCTTGGTGCGCATGAGGCCCAGGTCGGTGCCGCAGTGAGCCTCGGTGAGGCACATGGTGCCGGTCCACTCCCCGCTGGTCATCTTCGGCAGGTAGGTCTTCTTCTGGTCTTCGGTGCCGTGGGTGGCCAAGGCGGCGTAAGCCCCGTGCGTCAAGCCAGGGTACATGTTCCAGGCCTGATTGGCGCTGTTGAGCATTTCATTGAAGCACTGGCTCACCACCAGCGGCAGCCCTTGTCCGCCCCAGGTTTCGTCGGCGCTCAGGGCCGGCCAGCCGGCCTCCACATATTGGGCATAGGCCTGCTTGAAACCCTTGGGCGTGGTGACTTCGTGAGTGGCGGCATCGAGCTTGCAGCCTTCGACGTCGCCCACTCCGTTCAGCGGGAAGACGACTTCGACCGCGAACTTGCCGGCTTCCTCCAGCACCGCGTTGATGGTGTCAGCGTCGGCTTCCGCGTAGCGGGGTATCGACTTGAGTTCGTCGGTGACTTTCAGCACTTCGTGCATGACGAATTGCATGTCGCGCAGGGGCGGGGTATAGGTGGGCATGGAGGCTCCTTCAGATCTTGGTGGATTTGGCGATTCGGGTGGATTTGGGCAGCGCGGCTGGCTGCTGCTGCGTTCCGTACAGCTTCAGCATGTTGTCGAAGCCGGCGTGGGCCCGGGCAATCGAGCCCGGGCTCTTCAGGAACCGCGCCTCGTAGTGGAGCGCCAGGATCAGCCCGTGGATCTCGAAAGCCAGTTGCTGCTCGTCGATGTCGGTGCGCAGGTGGCCGGCCTCCTTGGCCTGGACCACGGCCCGGTTCATCGCGGCCAGCCAGGACTTGACCGACCCCACCAGCGCCTCGCGCACCGGCCCGGTTCGATCGTCGAACTCGACGGCGCCGCTGATGTAGAGGCAGCCGGAATCGATCTCGACGGAGGTGCGGTTCATCCAGTTGCGAAACAGGGCGCGCAACCGGGGCAATCCCCTGGGCTCCTGCATCGCCGGATGGAAGACCTCTTCCTCGAACCGTCGGTGGTACTCGCGGATGACGGAGATCTGGAGTTCTTCGCGCGAACCAAAATGCGCGAACACCCCCGATTTGCTCATCTGGGTGACTTCGGCCAGGGCGCCGATCGAGAGGCCTTCCAGGCCGATCTGCGTGGCCAATACGAGCGCGGCGTCGACGATTGCAGCCTTGGTCTGCTGCCCCTTCTGCAGGGCGCGAACACCCCGGGCGCGGCGCGCGGGCATGGCGGAAACTTCGGGCAAAGGCATGGCGAAGGAGGACGCAAAACGAACGATCGTGCTATTTTGCACGAAAGCCGGGATCTGCGCCGGACGGGGCCCGCTTTAGGGGCCCATGCCTAGTGCCGTGCGCCGCAGGCTTTACTTGAGCACGGCGCGCACCGACGGATTCCCGGCCTTGCGCGCGAGCGGGAGCCCGGGCTCGGGTTCGCCGGGGCTCAGCGTGTCCACCTTGTCCTTCGACGCGGGCAGCATGCCGATCTTCTGCTCGAGCTTCATCAGCACGTTCAGCCGCGCGATCGTGGCCCGGTCGTTATTGATCTCGGCCTCCCATTCCTTGCGCAGCGTGTGATTGATCTCGTTGAGCGTTTCGATCTTGGTATTGGCATTGCGCAGCCGCCGCGTCACGTGGGCGAGGATCGCGCGCAGCAGCGCGCAGCCCAGCACCGGATCGGCTTCGGTCACTTGGTTCAGCGCCGGGTAGTCCAGCGTGGCCAGGCAGGTGTCGGAGGTGGCACGCACGGTGACCGAGCGCGCAATGCTGTCCATGGCGCCGAGCTCGCCGAACAGGCTGCCGGGCACCAGCGTGCGCAGGACCAGCGGTTCACCCACGCCGTTGAGTTGTCCTTCCACGACCGCGTCGCCGTCCAGCAGCATGACCATGAAATGGCTCCCCGGGCCGCCCGCGCGAAACAGCAGCGCGCCGCGGCGGGCCAGCGTCAACTTCATGAACTTGACGACTCGCAGGGCCTGTGCCGACGTCAGGTCCGGCAGTGCCGGCTGCGAGATCAGGAGCCGGGCGCCATCTTCGTACGTATAGCGGTGCATCTATTTGCCCCGGACCTGCGGACTTCTTGTAGTTGCCTTCACGGCCTCTGCCCCTTCACTGTCGCGGCCGCCGCCCAGTGGCGCCCTCGGGCAGGGAGCCCGGCGGGCTCAGCTCGCCGTGTCCGGCGGCCGCATTGATCCTTCGGACCGGAATGGTCGGTCCCTGCTGTGCCAGCACTTCCGCCAGTTGCCAGACATCGAGCGGCTTGGTCAGGTAGGCATCGCAGCCGGCCATCTTGCCGCGGAGTCGATCGAACGGCGATCCGTGGCTGGTCAGCATGACCACCGGGACGCCCGGCGCCCCGTGAAGGCTTTCCTTGATCCGGCGGCAGCCCTCGTAGCCGTCCCCTCCATGCGCCAGCATGTCGATCAGCACGCAATCGAATGGATGTTGGGCCAGGCTGCGCAGCGCGACTTCGACGCTGTCCGCTTCGGTCACGGCGTAGCCGCGTTGTTCCAGCAGCGCCCGCAACTGCGCGCGCTCCGCCAGAGCTTCATGGACCACCAGGACCTTCTGCCCGGTTGCCCCGGCAGCGGGCGTCCCCACAGGCGAAACGTGGGAACCCTTGGCGGCGGGGCCCAGTTCCAGCGCGCGCGCCAGCAGCATCGGCAGCACGGGCCATTGCACCGGGCGCCGAACCACGATGTGCCCGGGGGCGGCCTTCGTCCCGTCGATCCAGATGACAGGCCGGCCAGCCAGCCACGGCCGGCTTCGTGCCCACGCCATGGCCGCCGGATCGCGTGCATCGACCATTACCACGTCGGCATCACGCGCATGGTTGTCCTCCACGAGTTGCAGCCGCGGCGTACGCCGTTGCGAGACCTTCACCACGCCTTGCAGCAACTGGCGCTCGACCGGTTGCAGTCCCTGGACCGACAGCTTGACGAATACCAGCGGCGCGTCCGCGCTGGCCGGCACGTGGGTCGCTGGCCCGGAGGCAGGCAAGCCGCCAAAGATCGAATCGTGCATCAACGGCGCGTCCCGCCTTGCCGCGCTGTCGCGGGCGTCAGGCAGCGCTGCCTCCGCGGAGCTTCCCGGTGGTCGGGTAGGGTCGATGATCATGACAATTCCTGCCGCCGCGAACAGCTTGGCAGGTAACCGAGAGTAACTGAAATTCCCAAGCGCGATTTGCGCTGGATCACGTTGGCGCAACCCTCATTCAGGGGCGCCAAGGACCTCCTGCTTCCTGTGAGAACACCGCGCGAGGACTACGCCTTGAACGGCACCACGACTTGTCTCTGCTCGCCGAGCCCCTGGATCCCCAGTGTCACCACGTCGCCCTTCTTCAGGTAGGTCGGCGGCTTCATTCCCAGCCCCACGCCGGGGGGCGTGCCGGTGGTGATGATGTCGCCCGGCAACAGCGTCATGAAGTGGCTGACGTAGCTCACCAGCTTGGCCACGTCGAAAATCATGGTACGGGTGTTGCCGGTCTGCATGCGTTTGCCGTTGACGTCCAGCCACATGTCCAGCCGCTGCACGTTCTCGATCTCGTCGGCCGTCACCAGCCAGGGGCCGATCGGGCCGAAGGTGTCGCAGCCCTTGCCCTTGTCCCATTGCGGCCCGCGCTCGAGCTGGTATTCGCGTTCGCTGACGTCGTTGATGACGCAATACCCGGCCACATGGGCCAGCGCATCCTTCCTGGCGACATAGCGGGCCTGGGTGCCGATCACCACGCCGAGTTCCACTTCCCAGTCGGTCTTGACCGAACCGCGCGGCAGCATCACCGGATCGTTCGGGCCCTGGATGCAGCTGGTGGCCTTCATGAAGACCACCGGCTCCTTGGGGATCGGCACGCCCGACTCCGCCGCATGATCCGCGAAGTTGAGGCCGATCGCGATGAACTTGCGCACCTGGGCCACCGGGCACCCAAAGCGCGGCGTGCCGCGCACCAGCGGCAGCTTGGCCGGATGGGTCTTGCGGATGCGAGCCAGCCCCGCGCTGCCCAGTTGCACCGGGCCGATGTCGGGAACCACCGCGCTCAGGTCGCGCAAGCGGCCGTCGAGATCGATCAGGCCCGGCTTTTCCTTGCCGGGGTTGCCATAGCGAACCAGCTTCATTCGTGTTCCTTTCTGACTGAATTAGTACGTGGACCGACCGCCGGACAAGTCGAACACCGCCCCGGTGGAAAAGGAGCACTCCTCGGTACACAGCCAGCCCACCAGCGCGGCCACTTCGTCAGGCGTGCCGAAGCGCCCCATCGGGATCTTGGCGAGCATGAACTGGATGTGCTGCTCGCTCATCTGGTCGAAGATCGCCGTCTTCACGGCGGCCGGCGTCACGCAGTTGACGCGGATGGCCGTGTCGGCGAGCTCCTTGCCGAGCGATTTGGTCAGCGCGATCACGGCCGCCTTGCTGGCGCTGTACGCGCTGGCGTTCGGATTGCCGTCCTTGCCGGCCACCGAGGCAATATTGACGATCCGGCCGTAGCCGGCCTCGCGCATCAGCGGCACGATCTCGCGGCAGCAATAGAAAAGCCCATGCAGGTTCACCTCCATGACCTGTTGCCACGCATCCACCGGGTAATCCCAGACCTTGGTGTTGGGACCGGTGATGCCGGCGCTGTTGACCAGCGCATCGACGCGGGCGGCATGCTTGCGCGTCGCCTGGACCGCCTGCTGCACCGAGGCGTGCCGGGACACGTCGACCTCGACCGCGTGCGCCGCGGCACCCAGCTGGCCCACCGCGCGCTTCATCGCATCCGCATCGCGGTCCCACAAGGTGACACTGCCGCCCGACGCGATCAGCCGCGCCGCGATGGCATAGCCCAGCCCCGTGGCGCCGCCCGTCACAACCGCGTGGCGATTGCCGAAGTCGAGCTGGTTCATATGGTGATGCCCCCGTCCACCGCGTAGGCCTGGCCGGTCACGAACACCGACTCGTCACTCGCCAGGAACACCACCAGCGGCGCGATCTCCTGGGCCTGGGCCAGCCGCCCCATCGGCTGGCGCGCGACGAACTGCTGGCGCGCGGCCTTCGGTTCGGGAAAGGCGTTGATGCGGTCTTGCAGCGACGGCGTGTCCACGGTGCCGGGACACAGCGCATTGCAGCGAATGCCGTCGGCCACGAAGTCGGCCGCGACGCTCTTGGTCAGGCCGATCACTGCGGCTTTGGTGGTGCCGTAGATGAAGCGGTTGGGCAAGCCCTTGATGCTGCTGCAGACGCTGGCCATGTTGATGATGCTGCCGCGTCCGGCGGCCAGCATCCGCGGCAGCACGGCCTGGATGGTCCAGAACTGGGAGCGCACATTC
>JAAOZX010000138.1 GCA_012274225.1 Comamonadaceae bacterium
CAAATCGCCAGAGCGATTTGTTCAGAGGCTGATCGGTGCGAGCAGGCCCGGCAAAGCCGGCTCCTGCCCGACTACCCACCCTATTTCGGATCGCGCGCAACAACGTGCAGCGCGATCCCACCTGTGATGAGGATCCGGCTTTGCCGGGTCTCATCACACATGACGAACCTCTGGGAAAAGGTGCGCAGCGGCTTTTCCCAGAGACTACAGGTCGGTGCGCAATTTCCAGATTTCCGGAAACAGCACAACGTCGAGCATCTTGCGCAGGTAGCTCACCCCGCCGGTGCCGCCGGTACCGCGCTTGAAGCCGATGATCCGCTCCACCGTCGTCACGTGGCGAAAACGCCAGAGCCGGAACGCGTCCTCCAGGTCCGTGAGTTCCTCGCCCAGCTGGTACAGGTCCCAGTGCTGCTTGGGATCGCGATACACGGTCAGCCACGCTTGCTCGACTTCGGCGCTCTCTTCGTAGGGATGGGTCCAGTCCCGCTGCAAGTGACCGCTGGGAATCTGCAACCCGCGCCGCGCCAACAGCCGCAGTGCCTCGTCGTAGAGCGACGGCGATTCGAACGCTTCTTGTACTTCGGCCAGCCGGCCCGGGCTGTGCGCATGCGGCTGGAGCATGGCCGCGTTCTTGTTGCCCAGCGCGAACTCGAAGCAGCGGTACTGCGCGCTCTGGAACCCGCTGGAGTTGCCCAGGTAAGGGCGGATCGCGCTGTACTCGGGCGGCGTCATCGTCGCCAGGACGTCCCAGGCATGAACCAGCTGCTCCATGATGCGGCTGACCCGCGCCAGCATCTTGAAGGCGCTGCCCAGTTCGTCGGCGGCTACCGCGGCGATCGCCGCGCGCAACTCGTGCAGCATCAGCTTCATCCACAGCTCGCTGGTCTGGTGCTGGACGATGAACAGCAGCTCGTTGTGGTCGGGCGAGAGCGGCTTTTGCGCGGCCAGGATGGTGTCGAGCTGGAGGTAGTCCCCGTAGCTCATGCTGCGGCTGAAGTCGAGCGTGGCGTTTTCGGCGCGCACGATCTCTTCGGGTTTGGCCGGAACGGTCATGTCACTGCGTGCCTCTGGTTGAACTCGGACCGTTCCCATTCGCGCTGCGCCAGCACCTGCTGCAGATGCGCCACCGCGGTCCAGACATCCTCGAAGCCGGTGTACAGCGGCGTGAACCCGAAACGCAGGATGCCACCGGGCGCCGGATCGGCCCGCTGGCTCGCGGGCACTGCGGGCAACGGCGCGCGGTAGTCGCCGATCACGCCGCGCGCGATCAGGGCCTGGACAATCGCATAGGCGCCTTGCTCGCGCGTGAGGCAGACCTGCGAGCCGCGCCGTTCGTGCGCACGCGGGGTGAGCAGCGCCAAGCCATGCCCGGTGCAGCGCTCCTCGACGAGCTGGATGAACAGGTCGGTCAACGCCAGCGATTTGCGCCGCAAGCCAGCCATGCCGCCCAGCGGTTGCGCCGCCAGCACGGTGTCCAGGCCGCACTCCAGCGCCACCATGCTGAGAATCGGCTGGGTGCCGCAAAGGTAGCGGGCGATCCCCGGCGCCGGGCGGTAGTCGGGCGTGAACTCGAAGGGCGCCGCATGGCCCCACCAGCCTGCCAGCGGCTGCTCGAAGCGGTCCGCGTGACGGGGATGCACCCACGCGAAGGCCGGCGCGCCAGGACCGCCATTGAGGTACTTGTAGCCGCAGCCGACCGCGAAGTCGGCGTCGTCCGCCTGCAAATCGACCGGCACCGCACCCGCGCTGTGCGCCAGGTCCCAAAGCGCCAGGATGTTCCGGCGATGGGCCGCGGCAGTGACCGCTTGCATGTCGTGCATGAACCCGGTGCGGTAATTGACGTGGGTGAGCATCATCACTGCGACGTCTTCGGTCAGCGCCGGCTCGATCTGGGCGTCCTCGACCAACAACAGCCGATAGCCGCGCTCCTGGCACAGCGACTGCGCGATGTACAGGTCGGTGGGGAAGTTGCTGCGCTCGCTGACGACGACACGGCGCGAAGGCGCGTGCTGCTGCGCGATGCGCAACGCGGCGCTGAGCAGCTTGTAGAGGTTGATCGACGTGCCGTCGGTCACCACCAGGTCGCCGCGGCGGGAGCCGACCAATGCGGCGACCTTGTCCCCCAGGCGCATCGGTAGGTCGAACCAGCCCGCGTTGTTCCAGGACCGGATCAGGCCCTGGCCCCATTCCTCGGTGATGGCGCGTGCCACACGGCCTGCCGTGGCCTTGGGCAGCACGCCGAGCGAGTTGCCGTCGAGATAGATCAAGCCGTCGGGAAGGACGAACAGGTCGCGCAAACCGCGCAGCGGGTCTTGCGCGTCCATCTCGCGGCAGTGCTGCGCGGTCATCATGAGCTTGCTCCTGAGCGTGACGCAGGCTGAAGTTCGCGCAGCACCGCCCGCACCGGCGAAGCATCCGCCGTCATCAGCTTGAGCGGCAGGGCGATCAGTTCGTAATCGCCCTCGGGCACGTCGTCGAGCACCAGGTTCTCCAGCACCCGCAGCCCCAGGCGTCGGATGGCCTGGTGGCTGGGCAGCTCCTTGCTTTCCGCCGGATCGATACTGGCCGTGTCGATCCCCACCAGGCGCACGCCGAGCGCGGCCAGTTGCTCGATCGCTTCGGCCGCGAAAGAAACCAGGTTCGGATCCCAGCGTTCGACCGGCGCGCGCTCGCAGGTGCGCACCAGCACGCGCGCCGGCAAGTCGCGCAAGGCATGCGCGATGTGCTCGCGCGTGATCAGCGGGCCTTTGCCGATTGCATGGATCACGCGGCAAGGGCCCAGGTAGGGCGCGAGGTCGAGCGCCCCTATCGCCTCGCCCTGGCCGTCGTAGTGCAGCGGCGCATCCGCATGGGCGCCCACGTGGGGCGAGAAGGTGATCCGGCTGACATTGACGGGGCACGCCTCGGTGATCGTGGCCGACCATGCCTGCGAGTAAGGCGTATCCCCGGGGAACACCGGTGATTCCGTTCCGACCGGCGGCGAAATGTCCCAGATCCTGTGCATCGCAGGAGTGTGCCCGGGTCTGACGCCCGTGGGGTCGCTCGTGCCCAACAACCAGGACGTCAACCTCTGCCGGTGCTGCCGCGTTTCGAAGTAACTGTATGAAAATACAGTCATTTACCTCATCCTTCAGGAGCCCGCCATGGAACTGCAAGAAGCCCGCGCCATCGTCAATACCCTGGCCCAGGGAGTGCATCCTGTCACCGGAGAAGTCATGCCCGAAGACAGCCCCTACAACGCGCCG
>JAAOZX010000139.1 GCA_012274225.1 Comamonadaceae bacterium
GCTGTCCCAGTCGGACTGGACGCTGCTGGTGCAGGGCGTGGATCTCCACGACCAGCGGGCCCATGACCTCATGGCGCAGTTCTGGTTCCTGCCGCAGGCCCGCCTGGACGATCTCATGATCAGCTACGCGACCGACGGCGGTGGGGTGGGGCCGCACTTCGACAGCTACGACGTGTTCCTGCTGCAAGCCCAGGGCCGCAGGCGCTGGGGCATTGGACGCCAGAAAGACCTGTCGCTGCAACCGGGCGTGCCGCTGAAGATCCTGGCTCATTTCGATGCGCAGGAGGAGTACGTGCTGGAGCCGGGCGACCTGCTGTACCTGCCGCCGCGGTACGCCCACGACGGCGTGGCGCTGGGCGAATGCCAGACCTGCTCGATCGGCTTCCGGTCCCCGGGGCGAGGCGAACTGGTGCGGGAACTGCTGCAGCGGCTGTCCGACGATGCCGCGGAAGTGGCCGGCGACGACTTGTATCGCGACGCAGCGCAGCCGGCCACCGATGCGCCGGGCCAGGTGCCGGCAGCGCTGCAGGATTTCGCCCGGGACTCGCTGCGGGCCGCACTCGCGGATCCCCAGGTCCTGGACCG
Organism: Comamonadaceae bacterium; assembly: GCA_012274225.1. Classification (GTDB taxonomy): domain Bacteria; phylum Pseudomonadota; class Gammaproteobacteria; order Burkholderiales; family Burkholderiaceae_C; genus Ramlibacter. The sequence goes on from JAAOZX010000139.1 coordinate 586, forward strand.
GACGCTCGGCGAGTACCTGACCGAACCCAAGGCCAGTGTGTGGTTCGAAGGCGCGTCGGACGTCTCCCCGCCGGGCAGCGCGCGGGTCGACGTGGCCCTGGACCGCCGCACGCGGATGATGTATGACGGCCGGCATGTGTTCATCAATGGGGAGAGCTATCGAGCGGCGGGCCGCGACCGCTCCCTCATGCGAGCGCTGGCCGATCGGCGGTGGCTGGTCTCGTCCGATCTGGCGCGGGCCAGCGCAGGCGCCCGTTCCCTGATTGAAAACTGGCGCGAGGCCGGCTGGCTGCACGCCGTGGAGACCACGTCATGAGCGATCAGAAGGTCGGCTCCGAGCCGGGCCTCCCGGCCGGGCCGTTTGCCGGGAGGGTTGACTTCCGGCAACTCGTGCGGGACGCCCTGGCTTGCGCCGCGCGGCAAGGCTGGCGCGAAATCATCCTGTCGGACCCCGACTTCGGCGACTGGCCACTGGGCGAAAGCGCCGTGGCGCAGTCGCTGCAGGCGTGGTCGGCGGCGGGCCGTCGCTGCACCTTGCTGGCGCGCCGGTATGACGAGGTGGTGCGGCGCCATGCACGCTTCGTGAACTGGCGCACGAGATGGTCGCACATCATCGAGGCCCGGAGTTGCGTCTCCGCCGATCCGCTCGAACTGCCGAGTGCCATCTGGAGCCCAGGGTGGGTGATGCAACGGCTGGATGTCGAGCGGTCCAACGGCGTCTGCGGCAGCGAGCCCGAGCGCCGCCTGATGCTGGGGGAAACATTGCAAGCCTGGCTGCAAAAGAGCTCGCCCTCGTTTGCCGCCAGCACGCTCGGGCTATGAGGAGTTTCTCTCTAGGGTCAGTCCCTTAAGGGTTTTTGCGTAGCTTATGGTTCCGTCTTATAATTAAAAGCTGAACAGCCAGAGCTCGAGTCCCTGCCGTTCGGTCATCGAGGCCCTATCGGCCGAACTGACAATTTCCGGAAATTGTTTATCTTCTCTCCCTATAAGGAAACTTGAAATGAAGAAATCGCTCGTATTGGCGACACTGATTGCCGCCGTTGCGCTGGCTGCTTGTGGCAAGAAGGAAGAGCCGGCGCCGGCTCCTGCTCCTGCTCCCGCCGCGGCACCGGCTCCTGCCGTGGTGGTCGTACCCGCCCCCGCCGCTGACACCGCCGCTGCCGCCGCTTCCGGCGCTGCCGCTGGTGGTGCTGCAGGTGCTTCTACCGGCGCTGCTGCCGGCGCCGCCGCCGGCGACGCAGCCGCAGGTGCTGCCAAGGCCGCTGCCGACGCAGCTTCCGCCGCCAAGAAGTAAGCTTCCCGGCGCCCCAAAAGAAGCCGCCTCCGGGCGGCTTCTTTCATTGGGTCTCGCCGATCCGATGCGCAAGCGAGGCCCGGTCAGGCGCTCAGCCAGCCGCAGCCGGTTCCGCTGTCGGCCACATGGATGTCGGTCGGCTGGCAGCCCAGGGCCATCGCCATCGCCTCGCGCGCCAGATCGGGCCGATTGTTCTGCTCGCTCAGGTGCGCGGCGACCACTTGGCGCAGCCCTCGAGGCAATAGCGCCTGGGCAATCGCCGCGGCCGCGTCGTTGGCCAGGTGGCCGTAGGCGCCGCCGACTCGGCGTTTGAGGAACGGCGGGTAACCCGACGCCGCCAGCAGCTGGGGGTCGTGATTGCATTCCAGCAGCACGGTGGCGCAACCCGCCAGTTGCTCCAGCACATGGCTGCTGGCATGTCCCATGTCGGTCGCCACGCCCAGCCGGTCGGCGCCGTCGGTGCAGGTGAGTTGCAGCGGTTCGCGGGCATCGTGCGGAACCGTGAATGGGTTCACCTGCATGCCCCCCAGGTCGATCGCCACCGTGTCGCAGGCGATGCGGAGCAGGCCGTCGAAGTCCGGCTCGCCGATCGCGGTGTAGGTGCCATGGCTCATCCAGACCGGGATGCGCTCGCGCAAGGCAAGCTGGCGTGCGCATCCGATGTGGTCCGCGTGCTCGTGGGTGATGAAGATCGCGTCGATCTGCTCGGCCAGCATGCCCGCGCGCGCGAGCCGCAAGTCGAGCTGGCGAATGCCCAGACCGCAATCGATCAACAAATGGGTCAATCTGCCGTCGCTGCGCGTCTGGACCACCGTGGCGTTGCCGGTGCTGCCACTGCCCAGGCTCTTGAAGCGGATCATCGGCGACAGGTCGCTCGTATGGTCAGTTGATGACAGAGCAGCCTGCTGAGCGCGTTCGTCTGTCCCGCGCGTCCAGTCAGTTGGTGACAGAGCAATCTGCTGCGCACCTTGCTCTGTCCCGCAGTGTTGTTACTTTAGATCGTCCGCGATCACCTTCACGATGCGTTGCGCGTTGGCAGAACCATCCGGGGCGCCGCTGGCATTGAGCACCGAGACCGTGGTCGATTCACCCTGGCTCTTGAGGGCGATGCGGAATTTCAGCGGCTGGGTGTCCTTCTCGCGGCTGAACAGCTTGCCGAAGAAGGAATCCTTCTTGTCCGGATTCGGCTCGACATAGCGCACGAAATAGGTGCCCTGTGCGCGGTCCCGGTCCTCCACCGTGAACCCGGTGCGGTCCAGCGCCAGGCCGACCCGGCGCCAGGCGCGATCAAAGCCTTCGTCGATCTGCACCACCGGCACGTTATCGACAGTGGCCACGCGCGAGGTGGTCTTGGCGGCCCCTGAAGCGACCAGGGCCTTGGATTGCTCTTGCGGCACGCCGAGCTTGACCATCAAGCGGCGCAGGAATTCGGTCTCCAGCTCCGGGTCGTTCGGGCGCGGTTGCCAGATCGTGTTGTCCTTGCGTGCGCTGTCATAGACCTCGACCATGCCGCGGTGGCTGATGTAGATCTCGGTTCCACCGGTGGGCGTGCGTTCCAGTCGGGTGCGGAACTTGTCGCGTTCCGACGTTGAATAGAGCGAATCGAACACCTTGCCCAGCGTGCTGCGGATGAAGTCCTGCGGCAGCTTGGCGCGGTTCTCCGCCCAATCGGTTTCCATGATGCCAAGGTTGGCGTCGTCCATGGTCAGCAGGAAGCCGTTTTCCTGCCAGAAGTCGCGAACCGGGGTCCACAGCTGGTCGGCCGGCCGGTTGACCACCAGATAGCGCTGCGTCCCATTGCGTTCGATCCGCACGTCGCCCAGGGTCGAGCCGGCGGTGGGCATGCCGGGCGCGGCTTGGCCGATCTGGTAGCTGCTGGCCGTGATCGGGCCGTTGGGCACCGCGTAGCGCGAATCGCGCGACAACTGGTTGAGGTCGGGCGGGACTTCGAGCGAAGTGCCCTTGCTCGCGCTCTTGTAGTCGATCTTGTCGCCCTCCAGCACCGAGCAGGCCGAAAGCGACAGCACGGCGCACGCCGCCAGCACGCCGAGTCTTGCAAATTGCATCACGTCATCCTCAGATTGGATTGTCGAAAATGTTCAGCCCAGCACGCCGCTGGCGCGCAGCGCGGCCTCGACGGTGGCCTCGTACGCGGGCGACAGCCGGGTCATCGGCAGGCGCAGCGCGCCGCCGCACAGGCCCATGCGGGCCATGGCCCATTTCACGGGAATCGGATTGGCCTCGACGAACAGGGTCTTGTGCAATGGCAGCAACTGGAACTGGATTGCCATGGCGCGCCTGGCATCGCCCGCCACCGCCGCCACGCACAGCTCGTGCATCAGCCGCGGTGCCACATTGGCTGTGACGCTCACGTTGCCCTGCCCGCCGCACAGCATCAGCGCGACTGCCGATCCGTCATCGCCCGAATACACCGCGAACGCCTTGGGCACATCGCGGATCAGCCATTGGGCGCGTTCGACGTTGCCGGTGGCCTCCTTGATGCCGAGGATGCCCGGCACCTGCGCGAGGCGCAGCACGGTGTCGTGCAACATGTCCGCGACGCTGCGGCCCGGCACGTTGTACAAGATCATCGGCAGATCGCCCACCGCTTCGGCGACGGCCTTGAAGTGCTGGTACAGGCCTTCCTGCGTGGGCTTGTTGTAGTAGGGCACGACCTGCAACTGGCAATCGGCGCCGACCTTCCTGGCGTACTTGGCCAGTTCGATCGCCTCGGCGGTGGAGTTGGCGCCGCAGCCGGCCATGATCGGCACCCGGCCCTTGGCCTGCTCGACCGAGACCCGGATGATCTCCTGGTGCTCCTGCACGTTGACCGTGGGCGACTCGCCGGTCGTGCCGACCACCCCGATGCAGTCGGTGCCTTCGGCGATATGCCAGTCGATCAGCTTGCGCAGGGTCGGGTAGTCCACGCTGCCGTCTTCATGCATCGGCGTGACCAGCGCCACGATGCTGCCTGTAATCGGTGTCATGTCCAGAGGTTTCTCGGGGAAAAAGCGATTCTACCTACCGGGAGCCCGCTGCCCCGGGCGTCGCGCCGTGCCGGGGGCGCCAACGGTCTGCGGGCGGGCTCTGTTCACAGACGATAACGCGCCGGAACACGGCCGCCGGCCGGGCGCACAACCGCGATCCGCTGGACGAAGCGCGCGGGCTGCTCCAGATAGCCGTCTTCGAAAGCGACCACATGCAGTCCCGAGCACAGGCGCAGCAGTTCGCCCGGCTGCAGCAGGAACTCGGGGCGTGCCGGCTTGCCCACCGTTTCGTTGCCGGTCGCGAAGGTTTCGTAGATCAGCACACCGCCCGCCGCAACACTTTGCTGCAGGACGGGGAACAGCGGCCGCCAGAGGTAGTTGGTGACGACAACGCCGCCGAATGCGCGGCCGGGCCAGGGCCAGGGCCCGTTTTCCAGATCGGCGCACAGCACCTCGCCCAGCTCCGCCACCGCGGCGATGGCCTCCGGCGAACGATCCACGCCGACCACCGGATGGCCCTGGTCGTGGAGCCAGCGCATGTGGCGGCCGGCACCGCAGGCCACGTCCAGCACCGGCTGGCCGGCTGGCACCAGATGCGACCAGCGTTGAACCCACGCGGATGGGTTCTCGGTGGCGTGCATCGAATTCATTGGGGCCTGGCCTCGACCTTGAGGGCGGCCAGCGCCATGTTCTCGACCACCCCCGGCGCCAGCAGTTTCACGAAGCGCCCGAGCTTGCCGCGGATCGTCATTACTACCTCGCGGCGCCGCGCGTTCATGCCCTCGATGATGAGCCGGGCGCATTCGGCCGCGCTCATCGCACCTTCTTCGTTCAGTCCACTGACGCCCGCCACCTCGCCCCGGGCGTTGAGGCCGCGATGACGGATCAAGGTCGCTACCACTCCCGGATAGGCCGTGGTGACGCTGACGCCCGAGCTCTTGAGTTCGGTGCGCAACGCTTCAAAGAAGCCGGTCATCGCGAATTTTGTCGCGCTGTAGGCGGTGCGCCCCGGCACACCCACCAGCCCGGCCAGCGAGGAAACCGCGACGATGCGGCCGCGGCTGGCTTTGAGATGGGACAGGGCGGCATGGGTGCACCAGACGCTGCCCCACAAATTGACCTTCATCAGTTCCTCGTACCAGTGCAGGTCCTGCGCCCGCACGTCCTCGAACAGGGCCTGGGCCGAAACGCCAGCGTTGTTGATGAGAACGTCGATACGCCCGAACTGCTGCGCGGCCTGGGCGATCAGCGCGCGGCACTGCGCCTCATCGGACACGTCGGTGGGTACGACCTGTACCGATGCCCCGTGCGCGAGGCATTGCGCAGCGACCGCTTCCAGCCGTTCGCGGTTGCGCGCGGCCAGGACAATCGCGGCTTGCGCGCCGTGGCCCTGGGCAATCTGGCGCGCCAATTCGGCGCCAATGCCCTCCGAGGCGCCAGTGATGACGAAGGTCTTCATGCGCGAAGCGTAGCGCAGAAACCGTCGCGTCAACGGAAGCAGAACCAGATCTGCTCGGCCAGCGTCACCATGATTTGCGGGCGGGTGTACAGGAGGAACACGCCGAGCAGCACCGCCAGCGCGGCGCCGTAGGCCAGGAGCTTGCGGGTGCGCACGGTCATGGTTCTCGAGAACTCAGGCGGGCTGCGGCATGCGCCGCGAAATCGGCGCTTCGCGCACCGGCAGGTTCACCAGGGCGGCGAAGATGCCCAGCGCGATGGCGATGTACCAGACCACGTCGTAGCTGCCGGTGCGGTCGTAGAGGTAGCCGCCCAGCCAGACGCCCATGAACGATCCGATCTGGTGGCTGAAGAACACGAAGCCGCCCAGCATGGACAAATGCGCCACGCCGAAGATCTGCGCCACGGTGGCATTGGTGGCCGGCACCGTCGACAGCCACAACAGCCCCATCACGCCGGAGAACACATAAACCGACAGCGGCGACAGCGGCGCCCACAGGAACAACGTGATCGCAACCGATCGCGACAGATAGATGAAGGCGAGGATCTTGCGCCGGGCCAGCCTCTGCCCCAGGGCGCCGGCGACATAGGTTCCCACCACGTTGAACAGCCCGATCAGCGCCAGCGCATAGCTGGCCACCTGCGGCGACAGGCCCTTGTCCTTCAGGTAACTGGGCATGTGCACGCCGATGAACACCACCTGGAAGCCGCAAACGAAATACCCCGCCATCAACAGCTGGAAGCTCGGATACCGGAAGGCCTCGCGCAGCGCCTGCGCTATGGTCTGGTCGCGCCGGGGCACGCTGCTACCGGTGAAGTCCGGTTCGCGCAGGCCGAAGGCCACCGGCACGATCAGGAGCACGCAAGCTGCAAGGGCCAGCAAGGCCTGCTGCCAGCCGATCCCGCTGATCAGGAAACCTTCCACCGGAACCATCAGGAACTGGCCGAACGAGCCGGCGGCGGCCGCGATGCCCATGGCCCAGGATCGCTTGGCCGGATCGATCTGGCGGCCGATCACGCCGTAGATGACGGCATAGGTGGTGCCGGCCTGAGCCACGCCGAGCAGGACGCCCGCCGTGAGCGTGAAGGCGAGGCCCGTGGGTGCGAGCGCCATGCCGACCAAGCCAGCCGCGTAAAGGGCGGCCCCGGCAATCAGCACCCGGAAGGCGCCGAAACGGTCGGCCACCATGCCGGCGAAGATGCCGGAAACCCCCCAGGCCAGGTTCTGGATGGCCAGCGCGAAGGCAAAGGTCTCGCGGGTCCAGCCCTGCGCCTGGGTGATGGGCTGAAGCCAGAGGCCGAAGCCGTGGCGGATGCCCATGGACAAGGTGACCACGGCGGCACCGCAGGTCAGCACCTGCGCCATGGACAGCTTTTGCGGGACACCGGACTGCATGCGGGAACTGTAGCGAATGCCCAGCAGCGACGTCGCCAGGCCGAGAGAATTTACAGCCCGGCAGTCGGGGACAGCATGGCCGCTCTGTACGTCCATACAGTCTTTGAGCCCGGCCGGACTACAATCGACGCATCCCATGGCCAGCAAACAACCCGTCGAATATTCCGAAGGCTCCATCCGTGTGCTCAAGGGCCTCGAGCCCGTCAAGCAGCGGCCGGGCATGTACACCCGCACCGACAACACCCTGCACGTCATTCAGGAGGTGCTGGACAACGCCGCCGACGAGTCGCTGGCCGGCCACGGCAAGCGAATCAAGGTCATGTTGCATACCGACGGCTCGGTGACCATCGAGGACGACGGGCGCGGCATCCCGTTCGGCCTGCATCCCGAAGAAAAGGCGCCGGTGATCGAGCTGGTGTTCACCCGCCTGCACGCGGGCGGCAAATTCGACAAGGCCACGGGCGGGGCCTACAGTTTTTCCGGCGGCCTGCACGGGGTCGGGGTGTCGGTCACCAATGCGCTGGCCAAGCGCATGGAGGTCACCACGTGGCGCGAGGGCCAGGTGGCGCGGATCGTGTTCCAGGGCGGCGACGTTGCCGAGAAGCTCCAGGTGCGCAAGGCCCAGGAGGGCGATCGCCGCACCGGCACGTCGGTGCGGGTCTGGCCCGATCCCAAGTATTTCGAATCGAGCCAGCTGCCGATGGCCGAACTGGCCCACCTGCTGCGCAGCAAGGCGGTATTGATGCCCGGCGTGACGGTATCGCTGGTCAACGAGAAGACCCGTGACACCCAGAGCTGGCAGTACAAGGGCGGCCTGCGCGATTACCTGATGCAGACCCTGACCGGCGATCCGATCATTCCTCTGTTCGAGGGCGAGGGCTTCGCGCAAAACAACGACAACTTCGCCGAAGGCGAGGGCGCGCTGTGGTGCGTGGCCTTCACCGAGGACGGCCAGCCGGTGCGCGAGAGCTACGTCAACCTGATTCCCACCAGCGCCGGCGGCACCCACGAAAGCGGCCTGCGCGACGGCCTGTTCAACGCGGTGAAGAGCTTTGTCGACCTGCACTCGTTGCTGCCCAAGGGCGTGAAGCTATTGCCGGAGGATGTATTCGCCCGGGCCTCCTACGTGCTGTCCGCCAAGGTGCTGGACCCGCAGTTCCA
>JAAOZX010000140.1 GCA_012274225.1 Comamonadaceae bacterium
ATGGAATGGGGCAACGTGGCCGTACCCACCTGCCAGTACAGCCACGGCATGTTGTCGTGCAGCGAGTTCACCGGCGTGCCGCTGATCACGCTGCTGGAAATGGCGGGCGCCGACCTGAAGAACGGCCGCTTCGTGCTGGCCGAAGGCGGCGACGGCTCCTCAATGACGCGCACCATCCCGATGAGCCTGATCCGCTCGGGCGAGGTGCTGGTGGCCTACGGCCAGAACGGCGAGATGCTGCGGCCCGAGAACGGCTATCCGCTGCGTCTGGTGGTGCCCGGCGTGCAGGGCGTGAGCTGGGTCAAGTACCTGCGCCGGGTCGAGGTCGGCGACCAGCCCTATGGCACCAAGGACGAGACCGTGCACTACGTGGACCTGATGCCGGACGGCCAGCACCGCCAGTACACCAGCATCCAGGAGTGCAAGAGCGTGGTGACCACCCCCTCGGGCGGGCAGCAGTTGCTGGACAAGGGCTTCTACAGCATCACCGGGCTGGCCTGGTCGGGCCGCGGCAAGGTCAAGAAGGTCGACGTGTCCGTCGACGGCGGCCGCAACTGGAAGACCGCGCGCCTGGAGACGCCGGTGCTCAGCAAATGCCTGACCCGCTTCTCCATGGACTGGGTGTGGGACGGCAAGCCCACCATCATCCAGAGCCGCGCCACCGACGAGACCGGCTACGTGCAACCGAACTACCGGCAATTGCGCGCGGTCCGCGGCACCCGTTCCATCTATCACAACAACTCGATCCAGTCGTGGCTGGTCGAGCCAAGCGGCGAGGTGAAGAATGTCCAGCTTTCCTAAGGCGCTGACGGCGTTTGCGCTGGCCGCATCGGCGGCCGTGGCGCTGGCGCAGGGCGCGGCCGCCTATCCGGGCCTCGGCCGTGACGCCACGCCGCGCGAAGTCGCGGCCTGGGACATCGACGTGCGCCCGGACTTCAAGGGCCTGCCGGCCGGATCGGGCAGCGTCGAAAAGGGCCAGGAAGTGTGGGAGGCCAAGTGCGCCTCCTGCCACGGCGTGTTCGGCGAGTCCAACCAGGTCTTCAACCCGCTGGTGGGCGGCACCACGGCGGACGACGTGAAGACCGGCCACGTGGCCATGCTCAATCGGAAGGACTATCCCGGCCGCACCACGATGATGAAGGTGTCCAGCCTGTCCACGCTGTGGGACTACATCAACCGCGCGATGCCCTGGACCCAACCCAAGTCGCTCAGCGCGGACGAGGTGTACGCGGTGACGGCCTATCTGCTCAATCTCGCGGACGTCATCCCGGGCGACTTCACGCTCTCGGACAAGAATATTCGCGAAGTCCAGCAGCGTCTGCCCAACCGCAACGGCGTGACACGAGACCATGCCCTCTGGCCCGGCAGCGAGTTCGGTGGCCAGCGCAAGCCGGACGTGGTCGCGACCGCGTGCATGAGCAACTGCGCTGTCGAGCCCAAGGTCGCGTCGATGTTGCCCGATTTCGCGCTGAACGCGCACGGCAATCTGGCGCAGCAAAACCGGCTGGTCGGCCCGCAACGCGGCATCGACACCAGCGGGGGCGCCAAAGTGGCCGCCGCTGCGAAAACGATATCCGCTGGCGCGCAGGAGGCTCAGGCCGTGCAGGCGCTGACCCAGAAGAACAATTGCGTCGCCTGCCACGCGATCGATCACCAGATCGTCGGACCGAGTTGGAGCGCCATCGCAAAGAAGCACGAAGGCAAGGCCGACTACCTGGCCGGCAAGATCCGCTCCGGCGGGTCGGGTGTGTGGGGCGCAATCCCCATGCCGCCGCAGACCCTCACGGACGAGGAAGCCCGCCGCATCGCGAGCTGGCTCGCCGCCGGCGCCGGTTCCTGAGTGCAGGGATTTCCACTAGCGATCGACCCGGCGCAACCGATCGTATCCAAGTAATATCAGCGTCCGCTTAATCATTCCAGGAGCTCTCAGTCCATGCAAACCCGTCGCGAGACACTCAAGCAAAGCGCCGTGCTGGCGGGCCTGCTGGCCGCTACCGGCCTCTTCCCGCGTGCGGCCCTGGCCGCATTCAACAAGGCCGCTTTCGACGCCAAGAACGTCCCCGATGCGGTGAAGGCCTATGGCGGCGGCGCGCCCACCGAAAGCAAGGACGTGATGCTCACGGCCCCTGACATCGCCGAGAACGGCGCCGTGGTGCCGTTCACCATCGCCACCACCCTGCCGGGCGTGAAGTACATGTTGCTCCTGGTCGAGAAGAACCCGAGCACGCTGATCGCCAAGTTCGACGTCACCGACGCCGTGGAACCCAATTTCCTGACCCGCGCCAAGATGGGCCAGTCGTCCGACGTGTACGCGGTGGCCATCACCGCCGACGGGAAGGCGCTGTACGCGAAGAAGGAAGTGAAGGTCACCCTGGGTGGCTGCGGCGGCTGAATTGGCCCACCCCCCAAGCGCCTTCGGCGATGCCCCCTCGGGCTTCGCCCTCTCCCCCTCAAGGGGGCGCCACCAGCATCTACAAATCTCTAAGGAGTAAAGCATGGCAGATCCGATGCGCATTCGCGCGCAAGCAGCAGGTGGCAACGCCACCGTCCGTGTGCTCATGAGCCACGAAATGGAATCCGGCCAGCGCAAGGACGCGACCGGCAAGATCGTCCCGGCCTGGCACATCACCGACGTGACGGCAACGCTCAACGGCAAGCCGGTGCTGACGGCGGAATGGGGACCGGGTGTGGCCAAGAACCCGTTCCTGCAATTCACCGTCAAAGGCGCCAAGGCCGGCGACAAGGTCGCGATCACCTGGAAAGACAACCACGGTGACACGCGGACCGACGAAGCCACCGTGTCCTGACCGGCGCAGCGCCGACATCACTCCGAAAGCATCGCATGACGAAGACCGCATTGCTGGCAATGGCCTGCCTGGCCGCTACCGGGGCACTGGCCCAGAAGTCGGCCACGCAATCGATCGAGGAATACCGCGCCATGCTGGCCGACGGGAACCCCGCCGAACTGTTCGAGGCCAAGGGCGAGGACCTCTGGAAGCAAAAGCGCGGGCCGAAGAACGCGTCGCTGGAGACCTGCGACCTGGGCAAGGGCCCCGGCGTGGTCAAGGGCGCCTTCGTCGAACTGCCGCGCTACTTCACCGACACCCAGCGGGTGCAGGACCTGGAGACGCGGCTGGTGACCTGCATGGAACGCATCCAGGGCTTCAATGCCGCCGAGATCGCGAAGACGCCGTTCAACACGGGCGAGCAGAACAACGTCACTGCGCTGGCCACCTGGATCGCCGGTGAATCCCGGGGCCTGAAGTTCAACCTGCCGCAGTCGCACCCGCAGGAACGGGTTTCGTACCAGGTGGGCAAGCGCCTCTTCTTCATGCACAGCGGGCCGCACGACTTTGCCTGCGCCTCCTGCCATGGCGAGGACAACAAGCGCATCCGCCTGCAGGAGGTGCCCAACCTGTCGAAGAACCCCGGCGACGGCGTCGGCTTTGCCGCCTGGCCGGCCTATCGCGTCTCCAACGGCCAGATGTGGAGCATGCAGCAGCGCCTGAACGACTGCTACCGGCAGCAACGCTTCCCCTATCCGTTATTCGGCAGCGATGCACTGACGGCGCTGTCCACTTACCTGGGCGTGAACGCCCAAGGCGCGAAGTCGATCGCGCCGGCCCTCAAGCGCTGATCGAGGATGACAACCATGAAGCTTCAACGCACCTTTCTCGGCGTCGCGGTCGCGCTCGCCGCCGTGATCGCCGGCTGCGCCGCGCTGCCAGGTTCCGGCACCCTGCCCAGCTCCGCCGAGCTCGACCGCATGGCCGGCGACATCGCGAACGCGTCTTTCCGCGACCAGGGCCTGGTCAAGACCGACCGGTTGGTCCAGGACGAAACCAACCGCGAGTGCAGCGCCGCCCAGGTCAACGGCACTCAACTCGATGCGCAGCGCGCCAAGGCGATCGAGGCCGAGAACATGAAGACCATCCAATGGCCCAGCGACGGCAAGTTCCTGGGCGACTGGAAGCAGGGCGAAGCCATCGCGCAGAACGGCCGCGGCCTCACCTGGTCCGACGATGCGAAGGTCAAGCCGGGCGGCAACTGCTACAACTGCCACCAGATCACCAAGGAGGAAATCTCGTTCGGCACGATCGGTCCCAGCCTGTACAACTACGGGAAATTGCGAGGCGTCACCGATCCGAACAGCCCCGCAGCCAAGCCGATGCTCGAATACACCTGGGGCAAGATCTGGAATGCCAAGGCCTACAACGCCTGCTCCAACATGCCGCGCGCCGGCCACGCGGGCATCCTCAACGAGCAGGAGGTCCGGCACATCCTGGCCCTGTTGCTCGATCCGAAGTCGCCGGTCAACCAATAGGCGCGACGCCGTACCCGAGCCGCTCGCCAATCGGGCGGAAACACCATGAATCTTTCCAAGCGCGAGTTCCTGCAGGTACTGGGCGCCGGCACCGTCGCCGGCATGGGCCTGGGCCGCTGGGCCCATGCCGATGCCGCCACCGCGTCCGAGGCGCTGTACGACATTCCAAAGTTCGGCAACGTGTCGTTCTTGCACATGACGGACTGTCACGCGCAGCTCAAGCCGATCTACTTTCGTGAGCCCAGCGTCAACCTGGGCATCGCCGACATGAACGGACGGCTGCCGCATCTTGTCGGCGAACACCTGCTCAAGATGGCGAACGTTCCGGCCGGCTCCGCCGACGCGTACGCCCTCACCTGCCTGGACTTCGAGCAGGCCGCCCGGCGCTACGGCAAGGTGGGCGGCTTTGCGCACCTGGCCACGCTGGTCAAGCGGCTGAAGGCGAGCCGTCCCGGCGCGCTGCTGCTGGACGGCGGCGACACCTGGCAAGGCTCGGGCACAGCGCTATGGACCCAAGGCCAGGACATGGTCGATGCGGCCAAGTTGCTCGGCGTCGACATCATGACCGGCCACTGGGAATTCACCCTCGGCATGGACCGGGTCAAGGAAATCGTCGAAAAGGACTTCGCGGGCAAGGTGGACTTCCTGGCGCAGAACATCAAGACCGCCGACTTTGGCGACCCGGTCTTCAAGCCCTACGTGATCCGCGAGATCAACGGCGTGCCCTGCGCGATCATCGGCCAGGCCTTTCCCTACACGCCGATCGCGAATCCGCGCTACCTGGTGGCCGACTGGTCGTTCGGCATTCAGGACGACAACCTGCAGAAGGTCGTGGACGAAGCCCGCGCGAAAGGCGCGCAGGTCGTCGTCGTGCTCAGCCACAACGGCATGGACGTCGACCTGAAGATGGCCACGCGGGTCAGCGGCATCGACGCCATCATGGGCGGCCACACGCACGACGGCATGCCGGTCGCCAGCGTGGTCGCCAACAAGGGCGGCAAGACACTGGTCACCAACGCCGGTTCCAACGGCAAATTCCTGGCCGTGATGGATTTTCAGGTGAAGGACAGGAAGGTTGTCGACTTCCGCTACAAGCTGTTGCCGGTGCTGGCGAACATGCTGCCGGCGGACCAGGAGATGGATGCACTGATTACCAAGGTTCGCGCGCCCTACGAAGCGAAGCTGGGCGAAAAGCTGGCGGTGACCGAGGGCACGCTGTTCCGGCGCGGCAACTTCAACGGCAGCGGCGACCAGTTGCTGCTCGATGCGTTGATGGACGTCCAGGGCGCGGAGATCGCCTTCTCGCCCGGCTTCCGCTGGGGCACCTCGCTGCTGGCCGGGCAGGCGATCACGCGCGAGTGGCTGATGGACATGACGGCGACCACCTACTCGTACGCCACCGTCACGGCAATGACCGGCGAGACGATCAAGACCATCCTGGAAGACGTCTGCGACAACCTGTTCAACCCCGATCCCTACTACCAGCAGGGCGGCGACATGGTGCGCGTGGGCGGGCTGGAATACAGCTGCAATCCGCTGGCAACCATGGGCAAGCGCATCACCGACATGCGCCTGAACGGCAAACCGCTGGAGGCTGCGCGGAACTACAAGGTGGCGGGCTGGGCCCCTGTTGCCGAGGAGGCCAGCAAGGCCGGCAACAAGCCGGTCTGGGAACTGGTCGAACAATGGCTCAAGGCCCGAGGTGGCATCGTCAAGCCACGCCAGGTCAACATGCCGCGGCTCACCGGTGGCGTGCCCAACGCCGGCTACCTGGCGCCGCAGGCATGAGCCGCTCGGCCGTTCCGGAGGCTCATAGCACCGCAGCCCGCAGGGCGGAGGTTACCCAGTGAGCGCGGTCGGCTACCGGTCGGCGATGCTCGTGGCCGCGGTGCTGGCCTGCGCCAGCGCTTCGGCGCAGGACGCCACCTATGCGGTTCGCTCGATCACGCCGCAGGCCGCTCTGAAGGCAGCCCAGGCCGCGCTGGCCGCCTGCACGAAGAACGGGCACCAGGTGGCGGTGGTGGTGACCGACCGCGCCGGCCATCCGCTGGTGATGCTGCGCGAACGCTATGCCGGTCCGCATACGCCGCCCACGGCGACCGGCAAAGCCTACACCGCCCTCAGCTTCAAGCTGGACACCAGCTCGTTCGCGCGCATCACGCAATCGGGTGAAGCCTCGTCAGGCATCCGGCAACTGCCCGGCGTGGTGGCGATTGGCGGCGGCTGGCCGATCGAATCGGCGGGCTCCCTGGTCGGTGCCATCGGTGTCTCCGGCGCGCCCAACGGCGATGCCGACGATGTGTGCGCCAAGGCCGGGATCGCCAGCATCCGCGACGACCTCGATCTTTGAGCGCCATTCGGGGAATGCCTCGATTCGAGGCGAACGTGCAATCGGCGTTTGGGTGTCAACCACGCCGCCCGGTTGCCAGGCGTCGACAGCCTCGGGGCTGATGATGTCGGCAGCGGCCTAGAACTCCTTCCACTCCCCGTTGCCAGAGGCCTTAGCCGACGGTCCCAGCGCCCCGAAGCCCGACGTCAGGCGCAGCGGATCGGCGTTCCTGACCCGGATCGGTTCGGGCGCGGCGTTGCGTGGCGGCGCGGCCTTGCGCGCGGCCTTGGCCTGCACCGGGGCCGCCTGGGCCTGATCGCCTGAGCCCAGTTTGAACCGCGACACCAGTTGCAGCAGCGAAGCGGCCTGCTCCTTCATCGACTCGGTGGCCGCGGTCGCCTCTTCCACCAGCGAGGCGTTTTGCTGCACCACCTGGTCCATCTGCGTCACCGCCGTGTTCACCTGCCCGATCCCCGAGCTTTGCTCCTGGCTGGCCGCCGCAATCTCGGCAATCAGGTCGCTGACCTTCTTCACG
>JAAOZX010000141.1 GCA_012274225.1 Comamonadaceae bacterium
GCCAGGGCGCGCACGACGATCACCCGGGACCCCGGTGCGGTAGCGCCGGCGATCGCCGCCATGCCCTGAGCCGCGATCGCGCTGTTGGCCAGTTCCAGCGCCTGCTCGCGCCGTGGTCTCGCAAGCGGGCTGCCGCTGGCCAGGAACAGCGTGGCCAGGCAGCGGTGTCCGGCCAGGCCCAGCGGCCCGTCCATGAGGCGGCGATCGAGCGCATCGATGCGGCCGCGTTCCAGCCAGCCGTCCTGCAGTTCGAGGTGCTGAAACAGGCTGCCCTTGTCGAAAGGCAGTTGCGATGCCGGCAGCCCGAACGCCGTCACGTCCCAGCCGATCAACTCGGAATCGGGCGCCAGGTCCAACACCAGGCGGTTCTCGGCCAGGCAGCCGCTGTAGCAGATCGCCTCCAGCGGCAGCCACTCGCAGCGGCTCCCCGGTTCCAGCACGATGCGCGCGGTCTGCACCGCGGGCTCGCCCAGCGACCGGTAGAAACGCGCCGCGCCGGGCGTGGTCAGCAGCGAATGGGTGCCCGGCCCCGCGTGCAGCGAGGTCTCCAGCGTGTCGCCGCCGACCAGTCCGCCGGGCGGATGCACCAGCACGTTGTGCGCGACCGCCTCGCCCTCGGGATACAGGGTCTGCAGGACGCGCAGCGGCCCTTCATGCTCGGCGCGCGCGACGCAGCGGCCGTTCTCCATCCGATAGTCCAGTGCCAGCCGCGCGTGCCATCCCATGGCGAGGATGGTAAAGGCTCCGGCGTCCGATCGCGTCAGCGTCGCGCCGCGGTCAGCAGCAATTCGTTGGGCCCCTCCCAACCGGACGCCGTGGTGAAGGCGTCCAGCCGCTGTTCCATCTCGTTCCATGCCGCCTGCGCAGCGTCCGCCGACAACCCGCCCAGAATCTGCTGTATCGGGCTGGCCGAGCTGCGCACAAAATTGAGGTAGTCGCTGGCGCAGGGCAAGCGGAACGGCGCCTGGATGGCGGTGGTGGCGACGTCCCTGAATCCCGCCGTCCGGAACAGCTCGTCGGCGAGGCCCGGCTTGCCCAGGCTCAAGAGGCCGCCCGGCTGATACGGGTCGCGCGGCGGAAGGCCGGCGTGCTTCAGGGCGGTCGACATGAGGATGCCGATGCAGGGATTGCGTTCCGGCCGCGAGAACACCATGGTGCAGATGCCGCCGTCCGGACGCAGCGCGCCGTGCATCTGGCGCAGTCCCTTCAGCGGATCGGGGAAGAACATCAGCCCCAGCCGGCAGACGGCGGCATCGAAGGTGGCGCCTTCCAAGGCCAGTTCCTCGCCGTCCGCGACCCGCGTTTCGACGTTGGACAAGCCCGCCGCAACGGCATGGCCCTTGGCCAGCGCGAGGATCGCCGGCGACAGGTCGGTCGCCAGGACCCGGCCGCGCGGGCCGACCCGGCGCGCGATTCCCACGGTCTGGTCGCCTGCCCCGGCGGCGACGTCCAGCACGCGCGCACCGGCAACGATCCCCGCCATGTCGAACATTGCCTCGGTCGCATCGGCCAGCCACGCCGCGATCGCGGGCGTGTGGGAATCCCAGCCGGCGGCGGACTCGTTCCATTGGTTGCGGACGGCGGCCTTGAAGGCCTGCGCGTTGGTCATGCTCGGAATTGGCATCGTGGGTTCCTTGGGGACAAGAGTGAACGAGCTGCGAAGTCTAGGCAGCGGCAGCCCCCGCCGGAAGCCGCGCCTTTGCATAATGGGGTCGCATTCCTGCATACCCATGTTCGACTGGAACGATCTCCGCTACTTCCTCGCTGTCGCCCAGCACCGCAGCACCACGGCCGCAGGCCGTGCGTTGAAGGTCGATCAGTCGACGGTCCAGCGCCGCATCGCCGAGTTCGAGCGACGCATCGGCCAGCCCCTGGTCAAGCGCCACCCGACTGGCTACCGCCTCACCGAGTTCGGTGAGCAACTGGTGCCCCATGCCCAGCGTGTCGAGCAGGCCATGCTCGCGCTGCAGCAGCACGTGGATGCCGCCCAGCGCGAAATCAGCGGCGTGGTGCGGATGACCTGTCCCGAGCCGCTGGTGTACCGGATCACCGCTTCCACGCTGCTCGAGCGTTTTCACGCGCGCTATCCCGGCGTCAAGGTGGAGTTCGTGATGAGCGACCGTTACCTGGATCTGACCAAGGGTGATGCGGACGTGGCGCTGCGCTCCGGCGACACCGAGGACAGCGCGCTGGTAGGCCGCAAGATCGCCGACTCGCTATGGGCGGTCTACGCCAGCCGCAAGTACATCGAGCGTCACGGCAGCCCGCAGCGGATCGAGGATCTCGCGCAGCACGCGCTGATCGGTTTCGATGACAGCATGGCCAAACATCGCGCCGCGCAGTGGCTGCATGAAGCGGTGCCGGCCGGCAGGGTGGTGGCCCGCAACGACAGCGTGCTGGGCCTGGTTTACTCGGTCAAAGCGAGTGTGGGGCTGGCTCCGCTGCCCACGGCGCTCGGCGATGCCGAGCCCGATCTGGTGCGGGTGCTCGGTCCGATTCCCGAGCTGGCGCGCAGCTGGCGCATCCTCACCACCCCCGAATTGCGCCGCACCCCGCGCGTCGCCGCGTTCTTCGATTTCATCGTCGACGAGGTCGAAACCTTGCGGCCCATCCTCACCGGATAGCATGGGGCATATCACGGCGCCCACGTTCGCCGAACAGCAGCGGCAAGATCACCAGTCCGCTCAAGAGCAGCGGCCAGTCCTGCGGCATGTCCAGCAGGATCGCCGCGCTGCCGCCGATCAGCGACCAAACGAACGGAACGGCCAGCAGTCCACGCGGCACCGGCGCCGTCGTCAGCAGCAACAGCCCGAAAGTGAACAGCGTGACCGGGCAGGGCGTGATGCCGAACATCGGCAATTCTGGATAGCGGTGGCCGGCTGCCAGGCCCGCCAGCGGGTACAGCACGCCGGCATACAGCAGCAGGCTCCAGCCCGCCAGTGCGGTGGCGCCGCCCGGCGAGCCGAAGCGCAGCGTACCGCGAACCACGGCGTGCATCAGCAGCAAGCCCTGGACCACAAACAGCGCGGCAAAGACCAGCGCGGCGGGGTTGATCCGGGCGAAGTAGACCCCGTGATACACGATGCCGGTCCACACCCACATCAGCGCCAGCCCTGCGCCGATCGCCCGCGATGCGTTGGGGGACGGCCGCGGCAGCAGGATCACCATGGCCAGCCCGAGCAGGCAGGCGACGGCCTGGACCGGCCACACGCCGAGGTTGTACTGCGCAAACAGGTCGAGGAATTGGACGCGGGTGAACGGCAGCATGGACGGGTCTCCAGAACCTCGCCTGAAGGCTAGGCGCTGGCGCGGCCGCCGCCTTGACGGCCCTCAAGTCGAGCCCGGTCTGTCAAGCGGGATCGCCATGCCAACTGAGCGCGCCGACTCGCCAGGCCAGGCCGTCACCGCCTGCCGAGCTGGCTGCTTGAGCTGCCGCAACTTCCTACACGCTGTCGCCGCCTCGGCTGACGGACGAGCAGGGGGCGCGCCATGACACTTCTTCCATCGCATCCGCATAGAAGGAGTTTCCATGAAAGCCCCGATCGCCGTGATGTCCGTTTTCGCCGCACTCGTCGCGGTCTTCACCGGCCGATGCCAGAGGCTGCGTCGACACTGGGCCTCATGAGTGAATAGCGGCGCGCCCGGAAACGGCCAGTCGCCTGCGCCCGCGGTGCTCGGGCGGAGTGTGGCGGCCGCTGCATTGCTGTTGCTGCTGCTCCTGGGGCTGAAACTCTTGGCGGCGCTGCTGGGCGCGCTGGCGGGCTTCGCGCTGTTTCGCCTGGTGTGGGGTTGCGAGCAGCGCAGGACGCTGCACGATCAGCTCGCGGCCAGCGCGCTGGCGCTGCTGCTGTTGGCGGGCGCCGCTTTGGCGGTCTTCGAGGCCTTCCAGCTGCTGCTGGGCGCGTCCTCCGGGGGCCTGCCCAAGCTCCTGCAACTGATGGCCGACACACTGGATCACATACGGGCCACGGCCCCGCAATGGATGGTCGACCGCCTGCCCGACTCGGCGGCGGCGCTGCAGCAGGCGCTCTCCGACTGGTTGCGGTCCCATGCCGGGCAAATGCAGAAATGGGGGCGCGATGCGCTGCGGGTCATGCTGCACCTGGCGATCGGCCTGGCGATCGGAATGCTGGCAGGCCATTCATTCCGCACCGCACCGCGGGCGCCGCTGTCGCGGCTGGCACAGGACCGGTGGCGGCAGCTGGTGCTGGCCTTCAGCGACATCATGGCGGCGCAGCTGCGCATTGCGCTGGTGAATACCGCATTGACCGGGCTCTACCTGGTGGTCGTGCTGCCGCTGCTGGGCTATCACGTGCCGCTGGCGCTGACCCTGGTAGCGTCCACTTTCTTCGCCAGCCTGTTGCCGATCATCGGCAACCTGCTCTCCAACACCGCCATCGTGCTGGCGGCGCTAACCGTGTCGCCCTGGCTGGGCGTGGCTTCGCTGGTGTTCCTGGTCGCGGTCCACAAGCTGGAATATTTTCTCAACGCGCATTTCGTCGGCAGCCGGGTCAGCATGCCGCCTTATGCGCTGCTGGTCTCGATGCTGGTGCTGGAGTCCGCGTTCGGCGCTTCGGGCCTGATCGCCGCGCCGATTTATTGCGCCTGGCTCACCCGCGAGCTGCGCGAGGGCGGCTGGATCTAGCGTCGGAGTTCCGCCAACCTTGCCGCGGCCTCGCGCCGGCCCATCTTGCGCAGCGCGGCAATCGCCGGCAGGTGCCGGGCGCGTGGGCGGATCTTGCCGGACTCCCATTTGTAGACCGACTGCCCGGTGGCACCGACCAGCGCTCCGCAAGCCTCGGCCGAGAGGCCGAGCCGGCGCCGTTGCGACGCCAGGCCCTTGGCGCTGAAGCGCAAGTGCGGGCCTTCGTCGGGCTGCGCCTCGGGGGCGGCCCGGACGCGGCCCTTGCCGAGCCTCTTGACCTGCTGCTCCAGCGCCTGGGCCCGGCGTTTGAGCTGCGCGATCTCGGAGCGATAGGAGGCAGTCGCCTTTTTCAGGCTTTGCAGCTCGCCGCGTACTTCTTTGCGTGCGACCCGGGCGATTTCGGCTTTGAGGATGGATGCGATATTTGGCATAGGGGCGATTGTGCCTCCGTCGGCACGCTTGTGTTGTCCAGCTACCAGGTGTCGACAAAAGGAGTGGGTTGTCCGGCCGGGCGGCTGGCCGAGGCCAGGCCGCGCACCAGCCAGGCCCGGGTCTGCGCCGGGTCGATCACCGCGTCGATTTCCAGGGTGGCGGCCATGTTCATGGCCTGGCCGTTCTGGTACTGCTGCGCCACCAGCTTCTGATAGAGCGCCTCGCGTTCCGGGCCGGCGACAGCCGCTTCGAGCTCCTTGCGAAAACCCAGCTTCACTGCGCCTTCCAGGCCCATCGCGCCGAACTCGCCGGTGGGCCAGGCCACGGTGAACACCGGGGCGTCGAAGCCGCCCGCAGTCATCGCCTGTGCCCCCAGCCCGTAGCCCTTGCGCAGCACCACGGCGAAAAACGGCACGGCCAGGTGCGCGGCCACCACGAACATGCGCGAGGTATGGCGCACCTGGGCCTGGGCCTCGATCTCGGGGCCGACCATGAAGCCGGGCGTGTCGGTCAGCGACACGATCGGCAAGCCGTGGGCGTTGCACAGCTGCATGAAGCGCGCCGCCTTGTCGGCGGCCTCGACGTCGATGGCGCCGCCCAGGTGCTTGGGGTTGTTGGCCAGCAGGCCGACCGGCCGGCCCTCGATGCGGGCCAGCGCGGTGATCATTCCAGCGCCGAACCCCGCGCGCAGTTCCAGCAGCGAGCCGCTATCCACCAGGCCGCGCAACACCGTATGCACGTCGTAGACTCGCAAGCGATTTT
The DNA here is from genome assembly GCA_012274225.1 of Comamonadaceae bacterium. Classification (GTDB taxonomy): domain Bacteria; phylum Pseudomonadota; class Gammaproteobacteria; order Burkholderiales; family Burkholderiaceae_C; genus Ramlibacter. The sequence continues at coordinate 5,840 of JAAOZX010000141.1, forward strand.
CCGGCACGGCATGCCGCAGGGCGCGCTGGTCGGGGCAGTCCCAGTGGGCTACGCGGCCCTGGAAGAACGACAGGTAGCGCCGGGCCGCGGCGACCGCTTCGGATTCGTCCTGCACCAGGATGTCGATCACGCCGTTGCGCCACTGCACGTCGCTGGGGCCGATCTCCTCGGGCCTGTAGACGCCGATGCCGCCACCGTCGACCATGGCCGGCCCGCCCATGCCGATGTTGCTGGATCGGGTGGCGATCACCGCGTCGACGCAGCCCAATAGCGCCGCATTGCCGGCGAAGCAGCGGCCGTGCACGATGCCCACCACCGGCACCTTGCCCGAGAGCGCCGCGAACTGGCTGAAGGTGTGGTTGTTCAGCCCCGCCACGATCGGCATGTCGACGTCGCCGGGCCTGCCGCCGCCGCCTTCGGCGAACAGCACCACCGGCAGCCGCAACTGGTGCGCCAGCCCCAGCATGCGGTCCTTCTTGTGGTGGTTGCGCATGCCCTGGGTGCCGGCCAGCACGGTGTAGTCGTAGGCCATCACCACGCAGCGCGAACGCTCGGGCCCGAAATCACCGGCGTTGACGGTGCCGATTCCGGTCACCATGCCGTCGGCCGGGGTGTTGGCGATCAGGTCGTCCATCGTGCGGCGCCGGGTCTGCGCCGCGATCGCCAGCGCGCCGTATTCGATGAAGCTGCCGGCGTCGCACAGGTCGGCCACGTTCTCGCGGGCGCTGCGGCCACCCGCCGCGTGGCGCCTCGCAATCGCCTGGGGCCGGTTGACGTCCAGGGTGAAGGCGTGACGATCGATCACGCGCTGCAAATCGGGGCGGATCGCGTCGTCATCGGGCGGCGCACTCGCGTGGGCGGCCGCCGCCGCTTCGCTCCCGGCTGGCTCCAGCACCAGCAGCACCTGCCCATCGCCCAGCGAATCGCCCGGGCTCACCCGGACCTCGACCACGCAGCCCGCGCCTTCCGCGTGCAGCACGTGCTCCATCTTCATCGCTTCGAGCACCGCAACCTGTGCGCCCTGTGCCACCCAGTCGCCTTCCAGTGCGTCGAGCTGGACCAGCTTTGCCGGCATCGGCGCACGCACGACGAAATGCCCGGGCGCCAGGCTTTCGTCCGGCAATGGATAGGGCTGGCCGGGACGCAGCGCCGGCTGATGTGGTGACGCGTAAGCCGCGGCCTCGTCCAGCAAGCCGGGCAATTGGGCTTCCAGGTAGCGGGTGTGAACCTGCTGCGCCGCGAACTCTGGCCGCGCGGCCAGCGCCTGCAGCAGCGCCAGGTTGGTGGCCGGCCCGTCGATCCGGCATTCGGCCAGCGCCCGGCACGAGCGCCGCACGGCATCGGCGAACACCGGGCTGCGCGAATGGACGATCAGCTTGGCCAGCAGGGTGTCGTAGTGCGCCGAGCATTCGCCGCCGGCCACGCCGTGGGTGTCGATGCGCACGCCCGGCCCCGACGGCAGGTCGAAGCGCTCCAGCACGCCGCTGGACGGGCGCGCATTGCCCTGCGCGTCCAGCCTTTCTGCGTTGATGCGCCACTGGATCGCGAAGCCCTGGGGCACGGGTGGCCGCTGGGGAACCAGGCCAAGCGACGCCAGCGTGTCGCCGGCGGAAATCCGAATTTGCAACTGCACCAGGTCCAGCCCGGTGACTTCCTCGGTGACCGTGTGTTCGACCTGCAAACGCGGATTGGCCTCTATGAACACGAACGGCAACTGCGCGTCGGTCTCGTCGACCAGGAATTCGAAGGTGCCCAGGCTCAGATAGCGCACCGCCCGCGCCATCTTCAGCGCGGCCTGCTCGAGTTGACGGCGCAACGACTCGGACAACGTCGGGCTGGGCGCTATCTCCACCAGTTTCTGGAAGCGCCGCTGCAGCGTGCACTCGCGATCGCCCAGGCTCATCGCATGCTCGCCGTCGCCGATCACCTGCACCTCGATGTGGCGGGCGTTGCGCATCAGCCGCTCGACGTAGACCCCCTCCACGCCGAAGCTGCGCGCCTCGGAGGCGCAGCGGGCATAGGCTTCGGGCAGATCCTGTGAGTCCAGCACCGCGCGCATGCCGCGGCCGCCGCCGCCGCCCAGCGCCTTGATCATCACGCCGGTGTCGGCCTGGGCTGCAAAGAACTCCTGTACCTGGGCGAGGGAGACGGCGCCGGCGCTGCCGGGCAGCAGTGGCACACCGCATTGCCGTGCCAGTGCCCGGGCGCGGGCCTTGTCGCCGAACAGCGCCAGTTGCTCCACCGAGGGGCCGACGAAAACCAGGCCGGCTTCGGCGCAAGCCTGCGCGAAATCGGCGCGCTCGCTCAGGAACCCGTAGCCGGGATGGATCGCGTCGCAGCCGCGCCCGCGCGCGATCGCGACCATCTCGGCCGCGGCCAGGTAGGCGGCCGGGCCGGTGCCGCTCAACGCCGCCGCATCGTCGGCCAGCCGGACATGCGGCAACTGCGAATCGTCGGGCGCGTACACCGCGACGCTGGCGGCGCCGAGGTCGCGCACCGCGCGCACCAGACGGAGAGCGATCTCGCCTCGATTGGCAATCAGGATTCTTTGGAACATGGCAGGTCGCGGCAGGAGGTTCTTGCGCAAAATATATACCGCTGGCCAACCGTGCCGACCCGGACGGGGGTTGGAAGCGCTCCCTGGCGGGCGCGGAGCCCCCGCGGCGGCGACAATCGCTGCCATGACTTCGCTCGTACCCCTGATAGCAACAACCCGCGGCGGAACGCCGGAGTGCCTGCACTTCGGCGCGGTCGCCGTCACCGACACCGACGGCCGCGTGCTGGCCAGCGCCGGCGATGCGCACTGGCTCACCTTTACCCGCTCGACGCTCAAGGCCTTGCAGGCGCTGCCGTTCATGGAGGCGGACGGGCCGCGCAAGATGGATTTCACCCGCGAGAACATCGCCATGATGTGCGCGAGCCACAGCGGCGAGCCCATGCACGTGGCGCAGGTGGACGAGATGCTGGGCAAAGCCGGCCTCACCTACCAGCGACTGCAGTGCGGCTGCCACGTGCCGATGTTCGTGGAACTCGGGGTCGCGCCTGCACCGGCGCAATACGACGAACGGAATCACAACTGCAGCGGCAAGCATTCCGGGTTCCTGGCCATGTGCGTGCAACAGGGCTGGCCGGTGGAAAGCTATCTGGACCCCGGGCATCCGCTGCAACAAGCCATCCGCCAGCACGTGGCGCGCGCGGTCGGCCTCGCACCCGAGGCCCTGAAGATGGGGATCGACGGCTGTTCGGCGCCCAACTATGCGATGCCGCTGGCGAATCTCGCGCGCGGCTACGCCCGGCTGGCCAGCGGCAGCGCCGATGCGGAATTCGGCGGGAGCTTCGCGCAGCTCGCGGATGCGATGAGGGCGCGTCCCGATCTGGTCTCTGGCACCGCGCGCAACGACCTGGCCTTCATGCGCGCCGGGCGGGGCGACTGGGTCACCAAGGTCGGCGCCGACGGGGTGCAGGCGTTCGCCAGCAGAAGTCGTGGGCAGGCGTTCGCCATCAAGATCGCCGACGGCAGCAAGGTCGCACTGCACGCCGCCACGATCGCGGTGCTGGATCAGCTCGGCTGGCTGGACGAGGCGCAACGCGGAGCCTTGCAGCCCTGGCGCGCCGCGACCATCACCAGCATCAAGGGGGCGCCGGTGGGCGAGCGAAAAGCCGTGTTCACGCTGCGGTTCGAGCGTTGACTGCCTCCCCGACCGGGGCAAACCTGAGCACACTCTTGGTCGCCGACCATACCCCTGAGCCAGGGGGTTCCGAGCCAACGGCTGCTTTGTTCCGCGGTGGTAGACCGAGTCCGGCCATGAGCGGTCCGTCGTGACCGGCAGGTTTGGAGGAGCGAAAACCTCTCTCGTCACCCGTTCGCACCCGGCAAGCGGCTATCGGCGCTGCTCAGGCGCCGGGCCTCAGCCGCCCGGCAAAGAATCGAGAGGGCTCGCCGTGCCCCCAGCCGCCACCTTGAGCACATGCGTATAGATCATGGTCGTGCTCACATCGCTGTGCCCCAGCAGCTCTTGCACGGTGCGAATGTCCGTTCCTGCTTGAAGTAGGTGGGTTGCAAATGCGTGACGCAGCGAGTGTATGGAAACAGGTTTGTGAATCCCGGCGAGTTGCACCGCGTTCTTCAACGCGCGCTGCAGGCGCTGTTCGTATAAGTGATGGCGTCGTTCGATGCCACTGCGTGGATCCACCGACAGGGTCGACGAAGGAAATACCCAGTGCCAGGTCCAAGACTGGCCCGCACGTGGGTACTTGGCCTCCAGCGCAAAAGGCAGGTAGACCCCGGGCCTTTGGGCGGCCCGATCAGCCGCCCACAGCAAACGCGATCGGTCCAGCTGCTCGCGCAGTGCCGGCTCCAGCGCGCGCGGCAGCATCACAACTCTGTCCTTGCCGCCCTTGCCATCTCGCACGACGATCAAATGGCGTTCGAAGTCCAGATCCTTCACCCGCAGCGACAATCCTTCCGTGCGGCGCATCCCCGTTCCGTAAAGCAGCCGTGCCAAGAGAGCCGTTACACCATCCATCAGGCAAAGCACGCTACTGACCTCGGCCACGGTCAACACCGTCGGAATCCGCCGCGTTGGCACCGGCCGGCCGATCTCGACCATCCAGGGCAGGTCCTGACCGAGCACCTCTTTGTACAAGAAGAGCAACGCGCTGAGCGCCTGGCGATGCGTCGATACAGAAACCTTGCGCTGCGTCGCGAGCATCGAAAGAAACGCCTCGACTTCATTTTTCCCCATCTCCCGGGGATGACGCAGATTGCTGTAACGCACGAAGAATCTGATCCAGTAGATGTAGGCCCTCTCCGTGAGCAGGCTGTAGTGCATGTAGCGAAGGCGCTCGCGCACTTGATCAAGCAGGCGCGCGGCGTGCAACGCGGGCCGGGTGATTGGCGCGCTGTGACGGACTGGCCTGTTATCACTGTACATTTAACCAGTATCACTGAAAATCCCAGTAGAATCAAGCCTCAGCCGATGATGATGGATCCGTGTTGAACAGACCGGCGGCCATGTTATCGGTCGCTTTCGCTGCGTTTGTGCGTCCAGGGGATGACGAAATGTCGGCTCGGAGAGGCGAACAACGGTGTATAAATCAACGACTTATAAAAATCTCGGGAGGGTCGACGATGCGCTGCAAGCCAAGTTATCGGTTGGTTTCAACCGAGATAACACGTTAGAGCTCATGCGCCCCATCCTGCTGTCCATCTTCCTTGCCGGCTGCCACATTGCCGCGGCCGCAAGCGCGCTGCCTCAGGATCCCGATAGCTTTCGCGCGATGGTCGAAAGGGAGGTTCCGGTCGGCAC
>JAAOZX010000020.1 GCA_012274225.1 Comamonadaceae bacterium
CGGCGGTCAACGCCATGAGCGGCGGGCGCACGGTCTTCCATGAATCCTTCTTGCCGTACTTGGCGACCGCCGCCTTCATGGCGGGGATCATCGAGTACTTCTGGAAGGCGGCGCGGGTCGCGTCCAGCGCGGCCTGCTGCGCATCGGCTTCCGGGCCCTGCCATGACTGGTACAGCTTCACCATCGGCGACGGATTCACGTTGCCGGTGGCGGTGATGCAGCCGGCGCCGCCGCCGCGCAGCGTCTTCAGCAGGAACACTTCGCTGCCGGCGAACACGTCGAAGCCCTGCGGCTGGAACTGCTTGAGCATGGCTTCGGTGTTGGTCCAGTCGCCCGAGCTGTCCTTGACGCCGGCGATGGCGGTGGGATAGGCCTTGAGCAGCCGCTCGATCAGGTTCAGGCTGATCGGCACCTGCGAAACCGGCGGGATGTGGTACAGGTAGATGCGCAGGCGGCTGTCGCCCACGCGTTCGATGACCTCGGCATAGCTGCGGAACAGCCCGTCGTCCGAGACTCCCTTGTAATAGAACGGCGGCAGCATCAGCACACCGCCGACGCCGGCCTTGGTCGCATGCCGGGTCAGCTCCACGGTGTCGGTGAGCGCGCAGCAGCCAGTGCCCGGCATCATCCGTGCGGCCGGCACGCCCGCTTCGAGCAATGCGTCGAGCAGGCCCTTGCGCTCGCCAACCGACAGCGAGTTGGCTTCGGAGTTGGTGCCGAACACGGCGAGGCCTACCTCGCTTCGAATCAGCCACTGGCAGTGCTTCACGAAAGCCTCTGTGTCCGGGCTGAGGTCGGTCTTGAAGGGGGTGAGGACGGGCGAGAAGATGCCGCCGAGCTTGTGCTTGATTGCCATGGAGGGGCTCCTTGAAAGAGGGACGCTTCAGGCCCAGGGGCCGGCAGCATATTGGTCCAGCGCGTCTTCGCGCAGGCGGAAACCGAGTCCCGGCGTGGTCGGGACCACCAGCTCGCCGTTGCGGACTTCGAGCTGGGTGTCGACCAGGCGACGGAAGTTGAGCACCTGGTCGTCCGGGAAATATTCCACGTACTGCGCATTGGGCGTGGACGCCACCAGGTGCACGTGCAGATCGTGGAACCAGTGCGGACACATCGCCACGCCGAAGCTGGCGGCGGTGGCGGCGATCTTGCGGAACTCGGTGATGCCGCCGCAGACGGCGGCGTCGGTTTGCAGGATCGCGGCGGCGCGTTTCTCGACGAGCTCCTTGAAGCGCCAGCGTCCGGCCTCGATCTCGCCGGTGGCCACCATCACCGGCGTGCGTTGGGCCAGCTCGGCGTGGTTCTCGATGTCATCGGGGCCGAAGGGCTCTTCGATCCAGTACGGGTTGCTGGGCTCGTAGCGCTTCATGTATTCCACGGCCGTGGCCAGATCGCTCCACGCGTTGTTGGCATCGAGCGTCAGGACGATGTCGTCGCCGATGGCTTCGCGCGCGGCGCGGATGCGCGCCTCTTCGCTCTTCAGGTCGCCGCGGCCGACCTTCATCTTCACGGCCTTGAACCCCATCTTCACGTACGCAGCCATCTCCTGGCCGAGCTTGTCGGGCGTCTTGCCGTCCAGGTAGTAGCCGCCGCTGGCATAGGCTGGCACGGTGGCTTGCCCGGTGCCGCCCAGGTACTGGGCCAGCGGCAGGCCGGCGGCGCGGGCATTGCGATCCCACAGCGCCACGTCGACGATCGAGATCGCGCGCATGACGGAGCCGGTGCGGCCGTGCAACAGCGTCTCCTGGTACATCTCGCGCCACAGTCCTTCGACGTTGAGCGAACGCTTGCCGGCCAGGAGGGGCGCCAGCAGGATCTGCACCGCGCCGGCCACCAGGACGCCGCCACGGCTGCCGCCGTAGCAGAAGCCCTGTCCTTCATGGCCGTCAGCGGTGCGCACCCGCACCACGACATAGTCGCGGGCGAACACCTGGCGGGTCGAAAACGAGGTGGGATTTTCCAGCGGGATGGTGACGGTGCGAGCTTCCACCGAGACGATGCGGGAAGCCGCAAGCTGATCGGTTTGGGAATCGCTTGCCCGGGGCGTCATGAGGCGCCTTGTCGAAAGTTCATTTGTAAATAACAGGTTGTGTTGTAATAACGGCAGGCGGCTGCGATGTATTTATGAACCGCTTACCCGCATCGTACCCGAACCCGGACGGGCCGGTCAATCGGCCCGCCACCGGCGCCAGTTTTCTTGATCCATGACAGCAATCAGTACCCAAAGCATGATCGGCCCGGTGATCCGGCTGCACCCGAACGACAACGTGGTGGTGGCGCGCCTGGACGTCGCGATCGGAACGCCGGTGCCCGCCGAGAACTTCACCAGCCGCAGCCAGGTGCCGGCCGGCTACAAGATCGCCGCGCGCCGGATCGCCAAGGGCGAGGCCATCCTCAAGTACAACGTCACCGTCGGTTTTGCCAACGTCGATATCGAGCCGGGCACCATGGTTCACAGCCACAACACCGAGTTCCGCGAGTTCGATCGCGACTACGCCTACGCCAGTGAGTTCAAGCCGGTGCAACTGCTGCCGGAAGCGCAACGCGCGACGTTCCAGGGCTATGTCCGCCCCGATGGCCGGGTCGGCACGCGCAACTTCATCGGCCTGCTGTCGACGGTGAACTGCTCCGCCACGGTGGTCCACAAGATCGCCGAGTGGTTCACGCCCGAGCGGCTGGCCGAGTTTCCGAATGTCGACGGCGTCGCGGCCTTCAGCCACTCGATCGGCTGCGGCATGGAGATGACCGGCGAGCCGATGCGATTGCTGCGCCGAACGATGGCCGGCTACGCGCGCCACCCGAACCTGGCCGCCGCGATGGTGATCGGCCTGGGTTGCGAGCGCAACCAGCTCAAGGGCCTGATGGAGCAGGAGCAATTGACGGCCGGCCCCAATCTGCACACCTTCATCATGCAGGACACCGGCGGCACCCGCAAAACCATAGAGGCCGGCATCGCGGCGGTCCGCGCGCTGCTGCCCGAGGCCAACAAGGCGAAGCGGCAGACCGTGTCGGCCAGCCATCTCAGCGTCGGCCTGCAGTGCGGCGGGTCCGACGGCTTCTCGTCGATCACGGCGAATCCGGCGCTCGGCGCCGCGGTCGACATCCTGGCGCGGCACGGCGGCACCGGCATCCTGTCCGAGACCCCGGAGATCTACGGTGTCGAACACACGCTCACGCGCCGCGCCGCCAGCCGGGCGGTCGGCGAGAAGCTGATCGAGCGGGTGCGCTGGTGGAAGGACGAGTATTCGGTCGGCCGCGACGTGCAGATCAACGGCCAGGTCAGTCCCGGCAACCAGGTGGGGGGCCTGGCCAACATCTTTGAAAAGTCGCTGGGCTCGTCGATGAAAGGCGGCACCGGGCCGCTGATGGAGGTCTATCGTTACGCCGAGCCGGTGACGGCCAAGGGCTTCGTGTTCATGGACACGCCGGGATTCGATCCGGTGTCGGCCACCGGCCAGATCGCCGGCGGCGCCAACCTGATCGCCTTCACCACCGGGCGCGGCTCGATGTTCGGCTCCAAGCCGGCGCCGTGCATCAAGCTGGCGACCAACACGCCCATGTTCGACAAGCTCGAAGAGGACATGGACATCAATTGCGGCGAGATCCTCGACGGCACGGCATCGGTCCAGGAAATGGGCCAGCGCATCTTCGAGCTGTTCCTGCGCACCGCATCGGGCGAGCAGTCCAAGAGCGAAAAGCTCGGCTTGGGCGATCACGAGTTCGTGCCGTGGCAGATCGGGATCATGAGCTGAGCGGCGAGCGCGCATCACTGAACATCCAGCAAGGAATTCCATGAGCCAATCCGACAAGAAATCCGGTGCGCCAGCCAAGGGACTGCATAAAGGGCTGACCAGCTACGGCGACGCCGGCTTTTCGCTGTTCCTGCGCAAGGCCTTCATCAAGGGCGCCGGCTACACCGACGACGCGCTGAACCGTCCCATCATCGGCATCGCCAACACCGGCAGCGCGTTCAACCCCTGCCACGGCAATGCGCCGCAGTTGATCGAGGCGGTCAAGCGCGGCGTGATGCTGGCCGGCGGAATGCCGATGGAGTTTCCGACGATCTCGATTCACGAGAGCTTCGCCGCCCCCACCAGCATGTATTTGCGCAACCTGATGGCGATGGACACCGAGGAGATGATCCGGGCCCAGCCGATGGACGCGGTGGTGCTGATCGGCGGCTGCGACAAGACCGTGCCGGCCCAGCTCATGGGCGCGGCGTCGGCCGGCATCCCGGCGATCGAACTGGTGACGGGTTCCATGCTGACCGGCTCGCACCGCTCCGAGCAGGTCGGTGCCTGCACCGATTGCCGCCGCTTCTGGGGCAAGTACCGGGCGCAGGAAATCGACGCCGAGGAAATCGCCGACGTCAACAACCAGTTGGTCGCGAGTGTGGGCACCTGCTCGGTGATGGGCACGGCCAGCACCATGGCCTGCATCGCCGAAGCCCTGGGCATCATGTTGCCGGGCGGGGCCTCGCCGCCCGCGGTCACCGCTGACCGAATTCGCATCGCCGAGCGGACCGGTACCACTGCCGTGGCGATGGCCAGGAGCGGCCTCACCCCCGACAAGATCCTGACTGGCAAGGCCTTCGAGAACGCATTGCGCGTGCTGCTGGCCATCGGCGGCTCGACCAACGGCATCGTGCATCTGACGGCGATGGCCGGCCGGCTCGGCATCGAGATCGACCTGGCGCAGCTCGACGCGATGGGCGCGCAGACCCCGGTATTGCTGGACCTGAAGCCCTCGGGACAGCATTACATGGAAGACTTCCACAAGGCCGGCGGGCTGGCGACGGTGTTGCGTGAATTGAAGCCGCTGTTGCATCTGGACGCGTTGACGGTCACCGGCCGCACTTTGGGGGAGGAGCTCGAACTGGCGGGACCGGGATTCAAACAGGACGTCGTGCGCCCGTTCGCCAACCCGATCTTTCCGCAAGGCGGCATCGCCGTGTTAAAGGGCAACCTGGCGCCGGGCGGCGCGATCATCAAGCAGTCGGCCGCCAACGCCACGCTGATGGAAAGCGAAGGCCGGGCCGTGGTTTTCGAGGACATCGAGGACATGGCGGCGCGCATCGACAGCGACGACCTCGACGTGAAGGCCGACGATTTCCTGGTGCTGAAGAACATCGGCCCCAAGGGCGCGCCCGGCATGCCGGAAGCCGGCTACCTGCCGATCCCGCTCAAGCTGGCACGCCAGGGCGTGAAGGACATGGTGCGGATTTCCGACGGCCGCATGAGCGGCACGGCGGCCGGCACCATCGTGCTGCACGTCACGCCCGAGTCGGCGATCGGCGGCCCGCTGGCCCAGGTGCGCAGCGGCGACCGCATCCGCCTGAGCGTGAGCCAGCGCGAGATCAGCCTGCTGGTGAGCGAGGCCGAACTGGCCGAGCGGATTCGCAAGAACCCGATCACGCCACCGACCGCGGAGCGTGGCTACCGCAAATTGTTCCTGCAGGCCGTGACTCAGGCCGACCAGGGCGCGGATTTCGACTTCCTGCGTCCCGCCAACTTCACCGAAAAGGTACCGCGGCCGCGTTGACCCGCGTCGCCGAAGCATCTCGCGTCATTCCATCCACAAGAGCCCAACCCATGTCCGTCCTTTCCGTTCTCCGTTCGCGCCGCGCCGCACTGCAAATAGGCCTGCTGGCCCTGGCCGCCGGCCTGTCGGTGGTTCCCAGCCTGGCGGCCGCCGCCTATCCCGACAAGCCGATCCGCCTGATCGTGCCGTACCCGCCCGGCGGCGCCACCGACGTGATCGGCCGGGTCATGGCGCAGAAGTTGAGCGGCGTGCTGGGCCAGAACGTCATCGTCGACAACCGCGGCGGCGCCGGCGGCAACATCGGCGCCGATGCGGTGGCCAAGGCGGCACCGGATGGCTACACGCTGCTCATGGGCGCCGTGACTTCGCACTCGATCATGTCGACCCTGGAGAAGGCGACCATCCATTACAACTTCGAGAAGGACCTGGTGCCGATCTCCATCGTTGGTTCGGTGCCGCTGGTGTTCGTGGTCCATCCTTCGGTTCCGGCCAAGACGCTGAAGGAACTGATCGCCTATGCCAAGTCCAAGCCGGGCGAATTGAGCTTCGCCTCCTCGGGCGCCGGCGCGCCGCAGCGCCTCGGCGCGGAAATGTTCATGCGCCAGGCCGGCGTGCAGATGATCCATGTACCGTACAAGGGCAGCGGCCCGGCGATGGTCGACCTGATGGGCGGCCAGGTGCTGACCATGGTCGAGACCGTTCCCGCCGCATTGCCGCATATCCGCGCCGGCAAGATCCGCCCGCTGGCGGTGACCACGGCGCAGCGCATCTCGATGCTGCCGGATGTGCCCACCGCATCGGAGGCGGGCCTTCCGGGCTTCGAGGTCAGCTCGCTGTTCGGCATCCTCGCACCGGCTGGAACGCCCAAGGAGATCATCGTGCGGCTGAACACCGAGATCACCAAACTGCTGGCGCTGCCGGAAGTGAAGGAGCAACTGCTGTCGCAGGGTGCTTTCGCGGTCACGACCACGCCCGAACAGGCCGCCGCGCGCGTGCACCAGGAAGTGACGATGTGGGCCAAGGTGATCAAGGAAGCCGACGTCAAGCCGGACTGATGGCCCCGCGCCCCGTGCGCCGCACCATGATGGCCAGGAACGCGTCGCAGCCATGAGCCGCCCGGCCGTCACCAGCAAGAGCGTCACGATCCGCGACGTCGCCGCGCGGGCGCACGCCTCCGCCGGTACGGTGTCGCGTGTGCTCAACGGCGCGCCCAACGTCAAGGAGGCCGTGCGCCGGCGCGTCGAGGCGGCCATCCACGAACTGCAGTACGTGCCCAATGCCCAGGCGCGCGCGCTGTCGTCGAAGTCCTTCCACACCATTGCGGCGGTGATCCCCAGCATCCGCAACCTCAATTTCGTGATCTTCGTGCGCGCGTTGCAGGACACGCTGGCCCGCGAGGGCTATGCGCTGCTGTTTTCGGCGCATGAATTCGACATGGGGCTGGAACTCGAGGAGGTTCGCACCTTCCTCGCGCGCGGGCTGGACGGTGTCGTGCTGGTGGGACAGGAGCACCTGCCCGAGTTGTACGCGGCGCTGGCGCAAAGGCGCTGCCCCTATGTGACCACCTGGACCCTGCCGCGCGAGCAGGATGGCGACTGCGTGGGTGTCGACAACTTCGACGCGGCCGCGCGGCTGGTCCGCTACCTGCTGGACCTGGGTCACCGCGAGTTCGCGGTGGTCGCCAGCTTGCCGCCGTCCAACGACAGGAACGCCTTGCGAGTGCAAGGCGTAAAGGCTGAACTGTCACGCGCCGGCATCGCGTTGTCGGACGACCGCATTCTGGAGGGCGCGGGTTCGATCGAGGAAGGCAAGGGTGCGATCCGCCAGCTCGTCGCATGGCCGCACCGGCCGACCGCGGTGATCTGCGTCAACGACTTCCTGGCGTTCGGCGCACTGCTCGAATGCAAGGCCCTGGGAATCGACGTTCCCGCCGACATCTCCATCGCCGGCTTCGGCGACATCCAGTTCGCGCCCGACACCCAGCCGCCGCTCACCACCGTGCGCATGCCGGCCGCCGACATAGGACGCTTCGCCGCCGAAAGCCTGTTGCGGGCCATAGGCCGTGGCAAGGGTGGCGAACACGCGCCGACCGTGCTCAAGCTGGAGGCCCCGTTGATCGTGCGCGGCAGCACCGGCCGGGCCAGGGCGTGAGACGCCGTTTGTCGATATCAGCGGCCCCGTGTCGCTTGGACGGAGACCTGCGTCCGGGGAAACCCACATTGGAGGGGAAACTCGGGGTGCTGACGACAGCTGCACTTTCGGAAAGCGGACAGTGGTCTGTCGCCGTTCGACCCGCTGCTGCCGGTCACACAATCGAGATGCTTGCCGTAAAGCCGACATCGCCGATCAGTCAACACCGATCATCACGCTAGAGGCCTTGATGATGCCGAATACCTGCCGGCCCTCGGCGAGCTGGAGCGCTTTCGCCGAAGTACTGGTAATGGTGGACACGATCTGAACGCCCGGTGCGATCTCCAGCGTTACCTCGGTCGTAACCGGGCCGTGGACAATGGAGACAACCTTTCCGGGAATGACGTTGCGGGCACTGATCTTCATGGTGTCTTCCTTTCGAAGTGCGGACAGTATCTCTCTGGCGCGCAAAGCGCGCCTCATCCAAAGTATGTCGACCGGATGACCGCAGAGAGTATCAAATCTGCTCAGAAATCAGTACACATCCGTCGCGCCGCGGGTGTTCGGGGCAAGAAGAAGCACCAGTCGCTGGCAGGTCCCATGTCCTGAGTTCCTGCGTGCAGGCCTCACAGGCGCAGCAATCCGCGCCCTTGAAGATGGTGAAGCGCGACACCCACCAGGAAGCCGACTGCGACGTTCCACATGCAGAATGCCGCGGTCGCCAGCACCACCATCCGAGCCGCCCGGGTCTCGCCAATGGAGCCTGCTCCGAGTGCGAGTTGTGCCCCAGCCAAGAACAGGATGACGCCCAACACGGCGCTTGGGAACAACCTGAACAATAGTTCGACCGAGCCGCTGAAGAAGACGGCCAGGACCAGGAGCAGCACGCCCAGGATGACCACTGCCCCGCCCGTACGAGCACCGAAGGCGACGTGTCCCGCCATGCCGCCCGCCCCGTGGCACATCGGGACGCCCCCGACGCTGGAGCTGAACAGATTCATCAGACCGGTGGATATGGAGATCTTCTTCTCCGTGACAGGGACGTGCGGGAACAGTTCGTTGTTCTCTTTCTTGATGGCTATGAGCGCATTACCCAGGGTAAGCGGCACCTGCGGCAGTGCGAGGAGCACCGCACCGATCCACAAGTCGTTCCAGCTCAAGCTGCCGAGAGCAAATTCCGGCGTGCGCACACCGACCCCCGAGCGGGCAAGGCCGGCAAGCAGGTCAGGGCTCCGATACACGCCGACGGCGGCTCCGAAAACCAGGAGCGCAAACATCGCCGGAAACTTGCGATTGCCCAGCAGCAGCAGAGTTGCGATTCCTCCGATCCCCGCTACCAGCCAGTCGGTCTGAATCATCTTCACGCCTTCGAGCATGAAGCCAAACCCAAGTCCAAGGACGATACCGGCCACGACGGAAGCCGGGACGACCTTTGCAACCCTGGAAGAGAATCCCGTGAGCCCCAGCGCAAGCCAGACGATGCCGGTGACCAGACCCGCGGCGTATACCGCTCCAGGCGTGATGACGACCTGTGCCGCCTGAACGGCCGCCGCCGCGCCTATAGCCTTCATCGGCTGCACCGGAAAAGGTGTCTTGTAATAGAGCCCACACACGACCATCGACGCGCCGAACGCGAAGAGAACGCCGAACGGGTCGAGCGTGAGAACCGTGATGTAAGCTGCGACGAATGGGATGAGCGTTCCCAGGTCGCCAAAGGCGCCGGCCCACTCCATCCGGTCAAAGCGGTTGCCAATCGGTACTGTTCGAGTGCCGGGCTGCGCGGGCAATTCGTTCACGGTGACTCTGCCTCCTCTTGGCGAGAGTAGCAGGTTGGCGACCACTGCCGCGCCCGAGGCGGTGAGCGTCCCGCTTCGTTGCGGCGGATTGCCCTTATTGCACGCCGCCATTGGCTAGCTGGCGAATATATAGTTATCGATAATCAGCCATGTGCTAGCTAAACCGCGTAGCGATGCGAGTCCTCTCGATTCATTGTTGGGCGGGTGAAGCCCGGCGGCCTGAGCAGAGCCGACAACCCACTTGCCCTCTGCCAAACTGCCTGTTCAGAGTCGGTTTGCAGGGGTGATGAGTAAAGTTTTCGCCCCTCCAAACCGGCCAGTCGCGGCAGACTCCTTGTGTTAAGGTTTGTCCAACACCTGCCCTCAGGCCGTTGCGGTTCGTCGCGACATTTCGTGCGCCGGGCAGGTCTCCCACAACCCTTCACATCACCCGGCGAACACAGATCGACCGTCCATCGCCGACCTTTGCCGACAGTGGCTCTGCCTGAGCAGCGTCTGGTCTAGCGGAATGCGGCCTGCCGCCAATGAGTACCCGCCAGAGCCTGCTGCTGGCGGACAACGGCTTCGAGCGTTGCATGGCGCAGTCGCGCGATTCTCGCCGGGGACCACCGCCTCGCTCTTTCCTCCGGCCGACCGCCAAGACCAAGAAGTCCGGAACAGCCCCGCGGGCGCGGGGGCCCCTTATACTGAGGCTTCCATGTTCAAGCGCATCGACCATATCGAGCTACTCACCGCGGCGCCCGAGCGCACGCTCGCGTTCTATACCGGCGTGCTTGGCTTCCGCGAGCGCGAGCGCAGCCGCATTCCTGAGACTCCTTTTGGGCCGCTGGATCTTGTGTACCTGGAGCTCGGTGGAACCACCGTAGAAGTGATGTGCTATCCGGAAGCGAAAACCATTCCGTCTCGCAGTGCCGAGCTGCGGCTTGGCTGGCAGTGCCTCGCCCTTGAGGTGGAGGACATGGACAACGCGCTGCGCATGCTCAAGGAGAAGGGCGTGGAGGCAGCCTGGGGGCCGATGAAGCGGCCGGACTACGCCCGCGCCGAGATTCGCGATCCGGACGGCAACCCGATCGAGTTGCGGCAGTGGTGTCGCGACTAGGGAAATGAAATGAGCAGCCCGGCGCGAGGTCGGCGGGTGCCTTCTCCCGTTACCCCTTGGTGTGACTGATCGCTTGTCGATCGGGCGGCGTCGAGTCGGTTGGTGCGACTGGCATCGCGCCAACCTGTCGGCGAACGCCGTTGCTGAATCGTGACTGTCAGTTGTTCAGCAGCAGCTGCGCGATGATGCCGGTGGCAACGGCAATCAGAAGATAATCGCTGCCGCTTTGAACCCATTGATAGCCGCGGGGCGGGGCGCTCAGGCCGTGACCGCGCCAATCATCGACCACGTAGTTATGGTGGCGGTATTCCGCCGGCAGCCGGTCGCCGCGATGGTATTTGTGGTCCGGGCCGGCACCACGCTCATCCGGGCGCCCGTCGCCACGCTGGGCGTAGTTGGAGGAACCTTGCTGCTGGTATCCGCGCTGGGCGGGTGGATGTTTGCCTTGCTGACCCTGTGGGTACTGACCGCGCTGCGCTTGTTGCGGCTGGGCGCGCTGGACCCGCCTGGAATTCTTGTCCAGGTTCTGTTGGTTGTCGGCCTGGCCGAATACGGAGACGGGACCCCCCAGGGCCAGGGACATTGCCACAAGGGCAGAGACGAATGCTTTTGGTTTCATGAAGTAGCTCCGATGGTTGGCAGTCATGCTGGTCAACTCGAGCGCTCGTTGTTCACGTCGCGACGACGCTGCACCTGTCGAGATACAGCCTAGGCGCGCGGCGCAGAAATTTCTGTGCGCTAGCGCAAATTCACTCGTTGCGCGCTCGCAGATGCTCGGCCTGCTGTTCGACCTGGCCGGGAGCGGGCGGCTTCGACGGTGACGCGATGCCGCCGTGCCAGACTCATCGGATGAAACGCTGCCAACTAAGGATGGGCAGAACCATCCGACGACCCGCCTGCGCCATCCTCAAGGCCGTGCGACAGGCCCAGACCGCTTGTGCCTGCGGCATCACCGCGTTGGCCTGTTCCGCGCCCTCCGCCCGTGCCGCCGGCGCGCTCGCCCTGCCCAGCCCGCGAGGCCCCGCCGGCAAGGCGTAGCGGACCCTGCTTGGGGATCGCGACGTCTGCCGGAACGGCATCGAGATCCAAAACTTCGCGGACAAATGTCCTCAGTGACACGACAAGCGCGGCAGTCTCCACGCTGCGACCGGCCACCATGTCGTTGGCGGCCTGGACCGCAAGGCGCACTTGTTCGGGCGTCCCCAGTAGGATGACATCCGACAGCGCCGCTTCGACGGCGTCACGTACGCGCCGGCGTCGATCGGAGCCGGTCGTCGCAAGCCCCGGTGAACCATGGCCTTCCTCCACCATTCGAAGCTCGCGCAAATGGCTCGGATCGACGGCCAGGTTGCCCGTGAACGAGCCTCCCAGCGTCTTGTAGGCGGCGATGAGCGTCTTCAGGCGCTCGTTGATCTGGCGATTCGCGCGCTCGCGGCGCTGCTGGACGGTGTGCATGAACAGCAGGCGGATTCCGACGGCAACGAGCGAAACCAGGGCGAGGCCAAGCAGCGTCGTGAGACCGCCTTGCCAAGAACTGAAGTCGACGATGTTGCGCATGGAAGGCGGAACGCGATCGAAGCGTCCTTTGCCGGGTTGCCGGAATCATAGTGCGAAGCCTGGGCATCGACCTGGAAACGGAGTTGAGGGGTTCTTCGCGCCCATCGCATTGCGCAGCGAACACGTGGAAGATGTTGAATCGATAGTTCGACAGACTCCCCTCCCTGCAACCGGCGCGCCGACCATCGTGCCGATTGACCTGGCCGGGTTGCAGAGCACTTTTTCCTGCCGGTCAACTCGGCTGCTGGCGTCGAGCGAGCGGATGCGGAGCGGGGGGCCGGGTAAATCCTGGTTTCGGACCCTCTGTGCCGGTGGCATTGACATCACTCGCCATGTCAGGATTGAGACCTGATGAGCGTTCAGGCCAGCAATGCGCGATCATTCGCCTTCACAGCATTCAAAGCCAGTCTGGTTTCGGTATTCGGTCATTCAGGCAGGCCCGTCCCACCTCACACCGCGCCAAGACAAATGAAGATTCTGGTCGTAGAGGACGAAGCGAAAACCTCGGCCCACCTGCGCAAGGGGCTCGGCGAGAACGGCTTCACCGTGGACGTTGCGGACAGCGGTGCCGACGGGTTGTTCCTTGCCACCACCGGCGATTACGACCTGATTGTCCTGGACGTCGTTCTGCCGCAAATGGACGGCTGGTCCATTCTTGGCGCTCTTCGCGGCGCCGGCAAACAGATGCCGGTGCTGTTCCTGACCGCGCGCGATTCGGTGCCGGATCGGGTCAAGGGACTGGAGCTCGGCGCGGACGATTATCTGGTCAAGCCATTCGCATTCTCCGAACTGCTCGCTCGCGTACGTTCGCTGCTGCGCCGCGGACCGGGCCGGCAGGCAGACCTCCTGTGCATCGCGGATCTGGAAATCGACATGGCCAAGCAGTGCGCGATACGCAGTTGCCAACGCGTCGACCTGACTGCGAAGGAGTTCAAGCTGCTCGAACTGCTGGCGCGGCGTGCCGGCGAGATCCTGTCGCGGATCCTGATCGCCGAACAGGTCTGGGACATCAACTTCGATTGCGATACCAACGTGGTTGACGTCGCGATCCGGCGGCTGCGCAGCAAGATCGATGACCCCTTCGACAAGAAACTGATTCACACCGTCCGTGGGCGAGGCTATGTACTCGAATCGCGCTGAATCTTCGTCAGGCCGCAAACCGCGCGCGCCGCTTTCGATCACGGTGCGCCTGGCCGTGCTCTATGCCGCGTCGGCTTCCGTCCTGGTGCTTGTCACTATGGCCTTTCTTTACTGGGTGCAGATGCAGGCCATTGAACGAGACGACTATTATTTCGTGGTCGACAAGGTCTTCCGGCTCGAACACGCCCTGCGAGAGCACCCGGACGATCCCGGTTTCCTGGACCGGGAGGTCAATTGGAAGGGCGAGCCCCAGGAAATCGAGCAAAGCCATACCTTCTATTCCCGGATTCTCGATGACCAGGGCCGCCTGATCGCTGAGTCTTCGAACATACCCGCGCTCGTTCCGGGTGAGCAATTTCCGCCACCCGTGGACCTGAGGGGCAGTTCCAGACCGCTGGACGCAGTGCAGCGCTGGCGCTCGCCTTACGGAGTGTCCTATCGCGTGTTATCGACCCGGGCGCGCAATGAACAAAGCGGACGGTCGTGGGTGATACAGGTCGCAATGGCCGATCCCGAAGCAGAATCCTTGATTGTCACTCTGCAACGTGCGGCACTCGCGGCGCTGCTCCTGGGAGTAGTAATCTCCGCGGGCCTCGGCGGCATGGTCGCGCGGCGCGGCATGAAACCGCTGCGGGAGATCGCGGCGGCTGCCGAACGCATCACGGTGGGCGATCTCAACGAACGCATCGATCCGGCACACCGGCCCGAGGAACTGCGAGCGCTCGCGACGGCATTGAATCGAATGCTGGGCCGGTTGGAAGATTCGTTCGTTCGCATGTCGCAGTTCGCCGAGGACGTGGCGCACGAGCTGCGAACGCCGATTCAGAACATGATGGGCGATGCGGAAGTCACCCTGTCGGCCGAGCGCAAGCCCGAGGAATACCGCAGCGTCCTCGAGTCCAACCTGGAGGAGCTCGAACGGCTGTCGCGCATGATCAACGAGATGCTGTTCCTCGCGCGCGCCGAGGATCCGCGCCAGCAAATCGAGCGGGTGCGATTCGATGCGCGACGGGAAATCGAAGCGGTGAGGGATTTTTTCGACGCACTGACCGAATCCCGCGGCGTGACGATCACTGCGCATGGGCAAGGCGACATCGATGCCGACCCGCTGCTGTTCCGCCGGGCCATGACCAATCTCCTGTCCAATGCGCTGCGCCACACACCCAGCGGAGGACGAATCGTGCTGTCGGTCGACAAAGCCGGCGACAGTTCGGTTCTGGTCGAGGTCACCGACAGCGGCTGCGGCATCCGTCCCGAGCACTTGCCGAGAATCTGCGATCGCCTGTACTGCCCCGATCGCACCAATGGCCAGTTGTCGGAGCAATCCGGGTTGGGACTTGCCATCGTCAAATCCATTGTCGAGCTTCATGGCGGGTCACTTGCGATTGACAGCGCATTGGGCAAGGGCACGACCGTTCTGATGCGCTTCCCGCCGCCCATGGCCGCCGCTGCATAGGCGAAACTTCCTTCCGCCCGTGGATTACAGAAATCGTAATCCCGCGGTCATGCTCCTGTCGGGTTGGCTCTGGTAAACCTATGCCGGCGCGGGAGTGCGTCCCCTCGCACGCGACGAAGTTGACCATTTATCCAGGTGATGAACCGGCAGGAGAATGATCATGTACCTTTCGAGCAAAGCATCAAGAGGCCGGCTGCGTGAAGCGGAGAATGCGCGCAGAAACCGCCTCGAGATCGTGAAAGCGCTGGCGGACGGGCAGGTCACGCGGCGCGAGCTGGTCAAGTGGGGGTTGTTCACCGCAGGCGGAATGCTCGCCTGGAAGCATGGCCTGAACCCGTTCGTGCGCAGCGCCTATGCGGACGACGCGAGTATCCCCACCGGCTTTCCGCCCAGCCCGCTGTTCGGCGCCAAGCCGTTCACGCAGCCCATGCCGCGCGTCGATGTCCTGCAGCGAAATCCAAATCCATTTTCGTTTCTGACCCCGGCGCCGACTGCCGAGGCCAATACCACCCAACAGCTGCTGGATCCCCTGCTGGAAGGGGTGACCCCCGGCGACACGGGCCCCATCGAAGGCCGTCCACCGGGGCCGATCTGGGCGCACCAGCGTTTCGACACCTTTTCGCCCCGGATCGCGTTCGAGGCGACGCGTGAGGCGGCCAAAGTCAATACCGCCTACAACCCCCAGGTGCCGTCGTACCTGAATTCGGGCATCGATCCGCGCGTTGAGTGTCCGCCGCGCTTGCATCCGGCGTTTCCCGATCAGGGGCCGCTCGCCTTGTGGGCCTACAACGGCAGCGCACCACCCAAGTTGCTCATCGCCCGCTACGGCGAGCCCATATTGTTCCGCGTGCACAACCGACTCCCCGCCGACCGGACGCAGAACGGGGGCTTCGGCATCCATACGACCTCGACGCATCTGCACAACGGGCACCATGGCGCCGAGAACGATGGCTTCACCGGCGCCTATTTCTACCCTGGACAGTTCTACGACTACCACTATCCGATGGTGCTGGCGGGCATCAACACCATCAATACCGCGGCCACCGATCCCCGGGCCGGGACGCCCGATGGCAGCGGCGGCATCATCCAGATTCCCGGCGACTGGCACGAGACCATGAGCTCGCTCTGGTTCCACGACCACATGTTCGGGTTCACCTCGCAGAACGTGTACAAGGGCAGTGCCGGGACGTGCAACTACTACAGTGCCCTGGACCGCGGCAACGAGGCAATCAACGACGGCGTGAACCTGCGCCTGCCGAGCGGCACGGACAAGGACTTCGGCAACCTCGACTACGACGTCAATCTCGTCATCGAAGACAAGGCCTTCGACCGGGACGGGCAGCTCGTCTTCGACATCTTCGATACCGACGGCTTCCTGGGCGACGTCGTGACGGTGAACTTCGCCTACAAACCGTACTTCGAGGTGGAGCGGCGCAAGTATCGCTTCCGCATGGTCAACGGCTCTACCGCGCGCTTCTACACGATCGCGCTGTCCGACGGCTCCCCCATGATCCAGATTGCCAATGACGGCAACCTGCTCCCGTATCCGGTGCCCCAGACTCAGCTCGACGAGCTGGGTATCGCAGAGCGCTACGACATCGTCATCGACTTTACCCGCTACGGCCTCGGCGCCAGCGTCCAGATGGTGAACCTGGCCGAGCATGAGGACGGCAGAGGGCCGAAGAGGAACCTCAGGCTGGCCGACGCGCTTGCGGGCAGATCGCGCGATCCCGGCGTAGGACGGTTCCTGGAGTTTCGCGTCGTGCGCGATCCGGTTACGCCCGACGTGAGCCAGGTGCCCGCCACCCTGATTCCC
>JAAOZX010000142.1 GCA_012274225.1 Comamonadaceae bacterium
CACGTGGGCAGCGCGCCGACCAGCAGCAGGACCAGCAGGATGAGGAGAATGAGTGATATGGACATGACGGCTTCCTTGTGGGATGGAAGACGCCATCGTTCCATGGGCACCACCGCCAGCTGAGCCGGCGGGCGCCTACGGCCGAGGTCAGTCGGATGCCCGTATCGATGTGAGCGGGGGCGCCGCCGGGAAATAACTCGATTTGACCGCGGCTGCAAGGCTGTCCTATGGTCCGCGTCCATGGACCGACGCAGCCTTATGGAGTCACTAAAGCCTCGCCAGCCGCTCCAGAGCCGCCAGCAACGTTTCTTCCTTCTTCGCGAAGCAGAACCGCACCACCCGCTGGTCGAAAGCGTCACCGTAGAACGCCGACAGCGGAATGGCGGCCACCCCGATTTCCCTGGTGAGCCATTGACAAAAGTCCGCTTCCTGCATGTCGCTGACTTCCGAGATGTCGACGCACTGGAAAAAACTGCCTTCGCTCGGGAGGATCTTGAATTTGGTGCGCGCCAGCCCTTCGCGGAACAGGTCGCGCTTGCGCTGGTAGAACGCCGGCAGCGCCAGGTAGCGCTGCGGATCTTCCATGTAAGCGGCCAGCCCGTGCTGGACCGGGGTGTTCACGGTGAACACGTTGAACTGGTGCACCTTGCGGAATTCGGCCGTGAGCGGGGCCGGCGCCGCCACATAGCCCACTTTCCAGCCGGTGACGTGATAGGTCTTGCCGAAACTCGAGACGATGAACGCCCGCGCCGCCAGGCCCGGGAAACGCGATGCGCTCTGATGGGACTGGCCATCGAAGACCATGTGCTCGTAGACCTCGTCGCTGATCAGCAGCACGTCGGTGGGGGCCAGCAGCTCTTGCAGCCGCAGCATGTCGCCGCGCGACCAGACGGTGGCGCTGGGATTGTGCGGGCTGTTGATCAGGATGGCGCGGGTGCGCCCGGTCATCGCGGCGGCGATCTTGTCGAAGTCGGGGCGGAAGGTGCCCGGCGTGAGCGGCACCCGCACCACGCTGCCGCCGGCCAGCTCGATATTGGGCACGTAGCTGTCGTAACAGGGCTCCAGCACGATCACCTCGTCGCCGGGACGCACCACCGCCAGGATGGCGGTGATGATCGCCTGGGTCGCGCCGGCCGTGATGGTGATCTCGGTCGTCGGGTCGTAGCGGTGTCCATAGCGGGATTCGATCTTCGATGCCACGGCCTCTCGCAACGCCGGGATGCCGGGCATGGGCGGGTACTGGTTCAGCCCGCGTTTCATCGCGTCGGTGACGGCCCGCACCAGCAGCGGATCGCATTCGAAATCGGGGAAGCCCTGGCCCAGGTTCACCGCGCCATGTTCGGTGGCCAGGGCCGACATGACGGTGAAGATGGTGGTGCCCACGGCGGGCAATTTGCTCTGGATGGGCGGGGTGCGTGGATGAATCGTGCTCATAGGCGAATGAGTTGAGGACAGAGCCAACGATCGGTCCCGCCTTCTAATCGGTTGGGGACAGAGCTGAAGATCTGTCCCGCAATGTCTCACAATTCATAGTCGTTTTCGTGGCCGGTCATGGCCTTGGCGATCAAATTGCGGTCGAGGCGGTCGCTCAGCAGCTCGGCGAATTTGTACACGAAGTTGCGCAGGTAGGCGCTGCGCTTGAAGGCCACGCGCGCGACATTCTGGCCGAACAGGTTGCCCAGGGGCCTCACCGCCAGGTCGGTGTTGCTGCCGTCGTCCCGTACGGCCATTTCCGCCACGATGCCGATGCCCAGACCGAGGCGGACATAGGTCTTGATCACGTCGGAATCGATCGCTTCCAGCGCGATGCGGGGCAGCAGCTTGCGCTGGGCGAACGCGGCGTCGATGCGGGTGCGGCCGGTGAACGCGGGGTGATAGGTGATGAGGGGCTCGGCGGCGAGATCCTCCAGGCTGATGCGCTCCTTCTTTGCCAGCGGATGCCCCAGCGGCAGCACCAGCATGTGCTGCCATTCGTAGCAGGGCAGGGTCACCAGTTCGCGGTGATCGGGCAGCGCTTCAGTGGCGATGCCGATATCGGCGACCTCGTCGATCACCATGCGCGCTACCTGTTCGGGCGAGCCCTGGTGCAGGCTGACGTTGACCTTGGGATAGGCCTCGCGCAGCTTCACCACCGGGACCGGCAACACATAGCGGGCCTGGGTGTGGGTGGTGGCAATCGACAGCGTGCCGCTGTCCTGGGCGCTGAACTGCTCGCCGATGCGCTTGAGGTTGCCCACTTCCCGCATGATCAGCTCGATGCTCTTGAGCACGTGCTGGCCGGGCTCGGTAATCCGTTTGAGCCGCTTGCCGTGCCGCGCGAAGATTTCCATACCCAGCTCTTCTTCCAGCTCGATGATGGCTTTCGAGACGCCGGGTTGGGAGGTGTGCAGGGCCTTCGCGGCTTCGGTCAGGTTGAGGTTGCGCCGGGCGGCTTCCTGCACGAATCGAAACTGGTGGAGGTTCATACCTATATGTTCTAAGACAGGCTTTCATTATGTCCCATTCATAGACTTGGCCGTCCTACTCGAGGGCGATACTCGCCAGCAGATCCAGCACCCGCGGATCCTCCCCCACGGACGGCTGGAGCTTGAACTCGACTGCCTCATGGGCTTGCCGCAGCAACGCCAACTTCCGGGGCAGGTCCTCGCGCGCATGGGTGCCGGTGCCCAGGAACATGGGAACGATCGTGACCTCGGTGACGCCGGCGCTCACCAGCTCCGCCGCAGCCGCCGCCACGTCCGGTTGTTGCAGTTCCAGGTAGCCGCACCGCACCGGCAATCCCGGCTGCGCGGCGACCAGGCGGGCAGCGACGGCCTCGATCGGCTGGCGCCAGAGCGGGTCGCGCGAGCCGTGGCCGCACAGGAGGATGCCTCTGTGCGCGGTCATCGTCGCAGCACCAGCCAGCCAAAGGCGCCCAGCGACAACACCGAATAGACCAGTCCCGGGGCCGCCGCGGTCAGCCAAGGTTGCCAATTCTGGAGGTTGCCGATGTAGCCGAACACGTTGTTCAGCAGGAAGAAGCTGATACCGATCAGCACACCACCGAACACGTATCCGGTGATGCCGCCGGTGCGGAAGTGCAGGTAGGCGAACGGCAGCGCCAGCACCACCATCACCATGCAGCTGAGCGGATAGAACACCTTGCGCCAGAACTCGATTTCGTAGCGCTGGGAAATCTGGCCATTGGCCTCCAGGTGGCGGATGTACTGGAACAGATCGACGGTGCCCATGCGGTCGGGCTTGAGCAGGGCAACCGAGACCATTTCCCGCGAAATGACGGTGGGCCACCGCAAGCTCGGGACCTTGACAGGGTCCACGCGGGCGACGCTCTGGCCGCGGGCCGGGAACTCGGTGCGTTCGGCGTCCTTCAGCACCCAGGCGCCGCCTTCCGCGAACTGGGCCTGCGGCGCCTGGATGATGGAATCCAGGAAACCCTGCGCGTTCGACTCGAAGATGCGCACGCCGCGCATGCCGCCATCCGGGCTGAGCGCGTTCACATTGACGTTGTAGGTGTGTTCGGTCTGCTTTTCGCGCAGCCAGGCGCCAGTCTGGCCGATGCTGATGCGTCCTTCCAGCCTGGCCTTGAGCAACTGGCCGGCCCGGTCCGCCAGCGGGGCCAGGTAGTCGCCGGCAGCGAAGGTGAGCACCGCGAACACCAGGCCCAGTGCCAGCAGCGCGCGCAGCGCCCGCCAGGGACCCAGCCCGCTGGTGCGCAGGATGGTGTACTCCGAACTCTGGGCCAGGCGCGCCATCACGAAGATCGTCCCGATCAGCACGGCGATCGGCAGCAGCTCGTACAAATGGCTGGGAATCATCAGCGTGACGTAGACCAGGGCCTGGGTCAGGCCGTAGTGGCTGCCGCCACGGCTCACGTTGGGCAGTTCGTCGATGAAGTCGAAGAAGAAGAACAGCGCCAGGAAGCCGACCGCCACGAACGCGACGGACGCGACCACCTCGCGATAGATCAGCCGCCGGATCGTCCTCATGGCGCCGTGCCGGTGCCCGGGGCCGGCCTGCGGCCGCGCGGCAAATGCCGCCGCAGCGACCAGTTGTTGTGCTGCTTGGCCAGCCAGGACGCGCCGATCAGCATCACGGTGCCATGCAGGCCCAGCAGCAGGTTGCCGAATCCCGCACGCGAGTTGCTGATCCAGCTTTGCCCGAGGTTCAGCAGGTTGTAATAGACGACGAAGGCGAACAGCGCGAACACCAGGTTGCCGCTGCGCCCGGCGCGGGGGTTCACGCTGGACACGGTGATCGCGATCACCACCAAATTGAAAGCCGCGAAGGCCAGGCCCAGGCGCCAGGCCAGTTCGCCCAGGTTGACCGGCGTCGGGTCGCGCCACAGGGCGAAGGTCGAAAGCGTCCGGGCCGGTGCAGTGTCGCTGCTTCCGAGTTCATTGGCGCCGATGCGGCTGGCGTATTCCTCGAACTCGCTGATCTTGAGCTGCACGCCCCGGGTGTTTTCCAGCTGCTGGCCGTTGGCCAGCACCAGGAACTGGCCGTCGCCGATGCTGGCGATGTGCCCGCTGCGCGCCGACGTCACGGTCTCCTTGCCGCGCTCGTTGCTCGAAATGAAGATGTTCTTGCCCGACTTGTTGTCGGGGGAATCCTTGTCCAGGAAGAAAACGCGGTTGCCGTTGGCCGACTCCTGGAACTGGCCGGGAGCGATCCGCTCGAGATCGCCGCGCTTGCCGTAGCGGTCCTTCAGTTCCTGCGTCTGCTGGTTGGACCAGGGCCAGACCACCAGGGCCATGCCGGTCACCACCAGCAGGATCGGCCAGGAAAAGCGCAGCAGCGGGGGCACGAAGGCGGAAAGGCCGCGGCCGGCCGCGAACCAGATCACCATTTCGCTGTCGCGATACATGCGCGACAAGGTGCCGACGATGGAGACGAACAGGCACAGCGTGAGGATCGGCGGCAGGTAGCCCAGCACCGTGTACCCCATCACCATCATGACTTCCCGGGGGTTCACGCTGCCGCGGGTCGCCAGGCCGAGCGTGCGAATCAGCGTCATGGTCATGACGATGGTCACCAGCACCACCAGGGTCGCGCCGAAACTGCGAGCGAGCTCCTTGCGAACGGAGGAATGGAATAACATCGACGCGAATAAATACAGGAGAAAAACAGCGAATTATGGACTTTGAACTCAAGACCCTGAGCCTGGCCGGTGCGGCCGGCGAGAAATGCGATGCCCTGGTGGTGCTGGTGGGCGAATCATTCAAGGTCGGCAAGGATGTGCTGTCCAAGTTGGCGGGCGATGCGCTCAAGGCGCGCGACCTCGAGCCCAAGCCCGGCAAGCTGCTGCACGCGTATCGCAGCGAAGGCGTGGCCGCCGGTCGCGTGATCCTGGCCGGCGCCGGTGACGGCTCGGGCAAGCGGGTCCATGCGGCCGTGCAGGCCGCCGTGGCGACGCTGCGCACCACCGGCGTCAAGCGGCTGGTGGTCTGCCTGCCGCCCGACGCGAAGGACGATGCGGTGCGGGCCGCGGTCGCGGCGACAGCCGAGACCAGCTACGTCTATGTCGCCACCAAGTCCAAGCCCGAGGGCCGCGTGCTGCAGAAGGTCACCATTGCCGTGGCCGACAAGGCGCGGCACCGGGTGGCCTTCCACGCCGCCCGGTCCGCGGCCGAGGGCATCGAGTACGCGCGCGAACTGGGCAACCTGCCGCCCAATCACGCGACGCCCACCCGGCTGGGCGAAGAAGCCCGCAGGCTGGCCAAGGCGCACGGCTTCCAATGCGAGGTGCTGGGTCCCAAGGAGATCGCCAAGGCCGGCATGGGCTCGTTCCTGGCCGTGGCCCAGGGCTCCGAACAGCCGCCACGCTTCATCGTGCTGCGCTACCAGGGGGCAGCGGCGGGCACCGCGCCGCTGGTGCTGGTGGGCAAAGGCATCACCTTCGACAGCGGCGGCATCTCGATCAAACCGTCCCAGGACATGGACGAGATGAAGTTCGACATGGGCGGTGCGGCCAGCGTTCTGGGCGCCTTCCGGGCACTGGGCGACCTGCGGCCGGCACTCAACGTCGTCGGCCTCATTCCCAGCTGTGAGAACATGCCCGACGGCCGCTCGGTCAAGCCGGGCGACATCGTGACCAGCATGAGCGGCCAGACCATCGAGATCCTCAACACCGACGCCGAGGGCCGCTTGATCCTGTGCGATGCGTTGACCTATGCCGAACGGTTCAATCCCATGGCCGTGATCGACATCGCAACCCTCACCGGTGCCTGCGTGGTGGCCCTGGGCGGGGTGCGCAGCGGCTTGTTCGCTTCCGACGATGAACTGGCCCAAGGCCTGCTGGCGGCCGGCGACGCCGCGCTGGACCCCTGCTGGCGCATGCCGCTGGACGAGGAATATGCCGACGGGCTGAAGAGCAATTTTGCCGATGTGGCCAATGTCGCCGGCCGCGCCGGTGGCGCCGTGAATGCGGCGAAGTTCCTGCAGCGCTTTGCCGGAAAGTATCCCTGGGCCCACCTGGACATCGCCGGCACGGCCTGGAAGGGCGGCGCGGCCAAAGGCTCGACCGGTCGCCCGGTCGGTCTGCTGGTGCAGTTCATGCTGGACCGCCAGGGCAGGGCCGCGGCCAAGCCGCGCCGTACCGCTGCCCGGCGCAAGTAGCCAGCGCGTGCCATGACCGAGGTCGCCTTCCACTTCAATACCCCGGACAAGCTGCGCTACGCCTGTCGTCTGCTGCGCAAGGCCGTGGCCAAGGGCTCGAAGGTGGTGGTGACCGGGGAAGCGGAACTGCTGCGCGACCTGGATGTGGCGCTCTGGACGTTCGCGCCGCTCGAATTCATTGCGCATTGCCAGCAGGCAGGCAGCGCGCCCGCCGTGCTGGCCGCGTCGACGGTGGTGCTGGCCGACGCGCCCCGGGCTGCGCCGCACCATCAGGTGCTGGTGAACCTTGGCCGCCAGGTTCCCGACGGCTTCGAGCGCTTCGAGCGGCTGATCGAGGTGGTCACCGTGGACGAGGCCGACCGGGTACAGGCCCGGCAACGCTGGAAGCACTATGCCGAGCGCGGCTACGCGATCACCCGGCACGACCGGACCGGCGAGGCGCAGCAATGAGCACCAGGGCTCCGCCGCGCTACGTTCCTACCCTCACCGAAGTGGTCGCTGCGGGCGCCGAAGCGGGCCCCGAAAGCGCCGCTGCGCTGTCGCAGGAGCAATTGATACAGCGGGTCATGCGCCGGGTCGACCTGATGCTGGAGCGCCGGCTGCGCGAGGCGGTGGCGGCTGCCGTGATCGAGCAAACCCGCTCGATCGGCCCTTTGCTGCGCGAGGAGATCGAGGCCGTGGTCCGCGAAACCGTGGCCAAGGCCTTCGAGCAGGAACTGCTGCCCGATTCCCGGACGGGCCCGTGACGCAGATCAAAGTGTAGCGCGCAAGGCCAGCCGGGTGGGTCGACATCGAGGCGCTTTGGTGACATAGACCTTTCCCTATGGCTCTGGTCCGGAAATTGCGTTATGTTTGCGGCCGTTGAGCCAAAAAAATATCTCAACCTTTTTCTACTCTGGAGGTTTATATGCAAATGAAGATGAAGTTGACGGTGGCCGCTGCCATTGCCGCCCTGGCGGGACTGGCCGGCGCGCAGGATGTCCAGGTGGTCAAGATCGGCCACGTCGCGCCGATGTCGGGCCCGCAGGCGCACTATGGCCGTGACAACGAGAACGGCGTGCTGATGGCCATCGAGGACCTCAACAAGCAGAACATCGTGATCGGCGGCAAGAAGATCAAATTCGAAATCGCCGCCGAAGACGACGCCGCCGATCCGAAGCAGGGCACGGCCGTGGCGCAGAAGCTGTGCGACGCCAAGGTCGCCGGCGTGGTCGGCCACCTGAACTCCGGCACCACCATCCCGGCCTCCAAGATCTACAACGATTGCGGCATCCCGCACGTCACCGGCGCGGCGACCAACCCCAACCTGACCAAGCCGGGCTACAAGACGACCTTCCGGATCATCGCCAACGACAACGCCCTGGGCGCCGGCCTGGCGTTCTACGCCGCCGATACGCTCAAGCTGAAGAAAGTCGCGATCATCGACGACCGCACCGCCTACGGCCAGGGCGTCGCCGAGGTGTTCAAGAAGACCGCCCTGTCCAAGGGGATGCAGGTCGTCGACGAGCAGTACACCACCGACAAGGCCACCGACTTCATGGCCATCCTGACTTCCATCAAGTCGAAGGCCCCCGATGCGATCTTCTACGGCGGCATGGACGCCCAGGCCGGCCCGATGCTGCGCCAGATGGAGCAGCTCGGAATGTCGAACGTGAAGTTCTTCGGCGGTGACGGGATCTGCACCACCGAGATCGCCAAGCTGGCGGCCGGCGCCAAGACGCTGAACAACGTGGTCTGTGCGGAAGGCGGCGCATCCATCGCCAAGATGCCGGGCGGAACGGAGTGGAAGAAGCGCTACGACGCGAAGTATCCGAACCAGTTCCAGATCTACAGCCCGTTCACCTACGACGCCACCTTCGTGCTGGTCGATGCCATGAAGCGTGCCAATTCGGTCGATCCCAAGGTGTACACCGCCAAGATCCCCGAGACCAACTTCAAGGGCGTGACGGCGACGATCGCCTTCGAGCCCAACGGCGAAATCAAGAACCCGTCGATGACCTTGTCGGTCTACAAGGACGGCAAGAAGTCCGCGCTGAACTGAGCCGTTTCGCCCTGATCCAAAGGCCGCCGCAAGGCGGCTTTTTTCTTGCGGCGCGGGTTTCGCATTCCATACAACATTGCCCCTGTAGTGATTTGGCCGTTGTTGCTGTAAGCCGCTTCCTACGGAGCGCGCCAGCAGTGGCTTGCAGGCAGGGGCGCATTTTTCCTCGCTTGTGGGGCCCGGATGAACCCGATAATCTGCGTCCATTTGTTGCCGGTCACCGGCATGTTACGCAAAGGGTCAGCATGGAAGTAGTGGCGAAATTACCTGCGGCGGAACAGCGCGACAGCGAATTGAAACAGATGCTCAAGGCGCTGGGCGCCTTCCGGCGCGGCGAGGGCGGCGTCACGTTGCCGACCGAATGGGAGGGGCTCTACGGCAGGATCGCGGCCGAGTTCAACGAGCTGACGGCCCAGACCGCCCGTACCTCGCACAAGCTGAGGGCCCTGGAGCCCGGAGTGCGCGCGAAGTCCAGGCGCCTGAATGACGAAAGGCTCACCGGCTTCTGGCAGAGCGACGTGGCCGTCGTGAATTCCGTGCTGGATGAGGCGGACGTGCTGGCCGAATACACGCGCACTTTCCTGGGCGCGCTGACCGATCTCAAGAAGGGCAACGCCACGGCCCAGCTGCCGCAGGACTGGACGGGTGTCTTCGGCAAGGTGGCCGACTCGTTCAACGACGTGGTTGCGGAGAACCTGCGCATGTCGCATGAGCTGTCGCGGTTGTCCAAGGTGGTGGGCAAGGAGGGCAAGCTGAAGGAGCGCGCGTACGTCCCCAACGCCAGCGGCTTCTGGCGCGACTCGGCCGAGTCGATCAACTCGCTCATTGCCGACCTGGTGCACCCGACGTCCGAAGTGGCGCGGGTGATCGGCGCCGTGGCGCAGGGCGACCTGTCCAAGTCGATGGCCCTGGAGGCCGAAGGCCGGCCGCTGGAAGGCGAGTTCCTGCGTACCGCCATGATCATCAACAAGATGGTGCAGCAGTTGGGCACGTTCTCTGCCGAAGTGACGCGGGTTGCGCGTGAGGTGGGTACCGAGGGCAAGCTCGGCGGCCAGGCCGACGTGCAGGGCGTGGCGGGTACCTGGAAGGACCTGACGGACTCGGTGAACTTCATGGCGTCGAACCTCACGGCCCAGGTGCGAAACATCGCGGGCGTGACGAAGGCGGTGGCTACCGGTGACCTGTCCAAGAAGATCACGGTGGACGTGAAGGGCGAAATCCTGGAGTTGAAGAACACCATCAACACCATGGTGGACCAGCTGCGGTCCTTCGCTTCGGAGGTGACCCGGGTGGCACGTGAAGTGGGTACCGAAGGCAAGCTCGGCGGCCAGGCCGACGTGCAGGGCGTGGCCGGCACCTGGAAGGACTTGACCGATTCGGTGAATTCGATGGGCTCGAACCTCACGGCCCAGGTGCGCAATATTGCCGAGGTGACCAAGGCCGTGGCCGCCGGTGACCTGTCCAAGAAGATCACGGTGGACGTGAAGGGCGAAATTCTGGAGCTGAAGAACACCATCAACACCATGGTGGACCAGCTGCGATCCTTCGCTTCGGAGGTGACCCGGGTGGCGCGTGAAGTGGGTACCGAAGGCAAGCTCGGCGGCCAGGCCGACGTGCAGGGCGTGGCCGGCACCTGGAAGGACTTGACCGACTCGGTGAACTCGATGGGTTCGAACCTCACGGCGCAGGTTCGGAACATCGCAGAAGTGACGACCGCCGTGGCGGCGGGTGACCTGTCCAAGAAGATCACGGTGGACGTGAAGGGCGAAATCCTCGAGCTGAAGAACACCATCAACACCATGGTGGACCAGCTGCGGTCCTTCGCTTCGGAGGTGACCCGGGTGGCGCGTGAAGTGGGTACCGAAGGCAAGCTCGGCGGCCAGGCCGA
>JAAOZX010000143.1 GCA_012274225.1 Comamonadaceae bacterium
GGGATCGAGCGTGATCGCGCAACGCCCCTTGTTGCCCCGGTTCACCATGTCGGCCAACCGCGCGTCGACGGCCACGTCGCCCACCACCTTCGCCGTCACGCGCAGGCCCAGGTCGTGCTGCACCTCGGCCACCGCCACCTTCACCGGTCCGTCGCCGAAGATCTGCAGCACCAGCGCACCGTTGAACTTGATGTTGGACTGCATCAGCGCGCCGGCGGCGGCCATCTGGACCAGCAGTTCGGCCACCGGCACCGGCCAGGCGCCGGTCACGCGATTGGCCTCGCGCCGGGCCAGGATATCGGTCCAGGCGTCGGTCAGCCGCACGATGCTGCCGCGCACCGGCAGCCCGTCGAACAGGAACTTGTGCAATTCGCTCACTGGAACATCCTCAGGCAATCTTCTTCAGGCCCCTGGCAAACCGCTTGGCGTTGGCGACGTAACTGGCCGCGGCGCTCAGCCCTGCACTGGCGGCGCTCGCCGGATCCAGCGTGCGCACCACCCGGCCCGGGCTGCCGACGATCAGCGAGTTGTCCGGGAACTCCTTGCCCTCGGTCACCACGCTGCCGGCCCCCACGATGCAGTTGCGGCCGATGCGGGCGCGATTGAGCACCACCGCCTGGATGCCGATCAACGTGCCGTCGCCGATGGTGCAGCCGTGCAGCATGGCCTGGTGCCCCACCGTGACGTTGTCGCCTATGGTCAGCGGCACCCCGGCGTCCGAGTGCAGGCAGGCCTGGTCCTGGATGTTGCTGTTGCGGCCGATCCGGATCAGGTCGTTGTCGCCGCGGATCACCACGCCGAACCACACGCTGGCTCCGGGTCCCAGTTCCACCGGGCCGATCACCTGGGCGCTGTCGGCAATGAAAGCGCCTTCGCCCAGCTGTGGGGCCTTGCCGTCGAGTTCGTAGATTGCCATGATGTCCTGTCGGTAAATCATGGAATTGTAGGGAGGGCGCATTGGCAATGCACCGGCCGCAAGCCCTTGGCGGCCCATCTCCTCGCGCAAACCGGGCAAACCGCACGACGCGCTGACTACACTCGCTCCAATGAGCCTGCGAAAGAATGCGCTGCAAGTCCTGCTCCAGCAGGACCCGGATCACAAGGCGCGCCTGGCGCGAGCGCTCGATGTCAACGAACCGCCGGGCGCGGCCGATCCGATCGCCGAGCCGCCCGGCATTCCAGGGCGGCCGGCGAAACCCGAGCTGCTGCCGTACACCCAACTCAAGCCGCGTTCCATGCGGACCCTGGAGGGCCGCGCCGCGCTCATTCACGCGCTGGCGCACATCGAATTGAACGCCATCGACCTGGCTGCCGACCTGGCCTGGCGTTTTGCCGGAATGCCGGACCGGTTCTACCGGCAGTGGGCGCAGGTGGCTCGCGAGGAGGCCCTGCATTTCCAGTTGCTGCGCGATCACCTGAGGACAATGGGCTTCGAATACGGCAGCTTTCCGGCGCACGGCGCCTTGTGGGAAATGGCCGAGCGGACCAAGGACGACATCCTGGCCCGCATCGCCCTGGTGCCGCGCACGCTGGAGGCCCGCGGGCTGGACGCCTCGCCGCCGATCAAGGCGAAACTGGTCGGGGCCGGCGACCTGCAAGCCGGCCGGATCCTGGACGTGATCCTGCGCGACGAGATCGGCCATGTGGCGATCGGCAATCACTGGTACCGGATGCTCTGCGACGAGCGGGGCCTGGAGCCCATCGCGACCTATCGGGATCTCGCGCAGCGTTATCGGGCGCCGCGGCCACGGGGCCCGTTCAACCTGGATGCGCGCCGGGCCGCGGGCTTCAGCGAGGACGAACTGGCGGCGCTCGCTCAGTGAGCGAGAAGCGGCGGCACCTTCCGGATCAACAAGCGAGACGCTACTGCGGGGCCGGCGCCACTTCGTGGGCGGCCATGTGTTCCAGCGCCTTCACCAGCGCGGAATGATCGAGTTGGCCCCAGCCCTGGGCCGCGCAGGATTGCATCAATTGCGCGGCCGATGCCGTCTGCGGCAACGCGATGTCCAGCGCCTTGGCGCCGGCCAACGCCAGACCGAGGTCCTTCTGGTGCAAGGCGATCCGGAAGCCGGGGTTGAAGGTGCGCTTGATCATGCGTTCGCCATGCACTTCCAGAATGCGCGAAGCGGCGAAGCCGCCCATCAGGGCCTGGCGCACGCGTACCGGATCGGCGCCGGCCTTGGACGCGAACAACAGCGCTTCGCCCACCGCGGCAATGTTCAGAGCGACGATGATCTGATTGGCGACCTTGGTGGTCTGGCCATCGCCGTTGCCGCCAACCAGCGTGATGTTCTTGCCCATCAGGGCGAACAGCGGCTTGACCCGCTCGAACACCGCGTCCGGGCCGCCGACCATGATGGTCAGGCTCGCCGCCTTGGCGCCCACCTCACCGCCGGAGACCGGCGCGTCGAGGTAGTCGCAACCCAGGTCATTGACGGCCTTGGCAAAGCGCTTGGTTTCGATGGGAGAGATCGAGCTCATGTCGACCACCGTCTTACCCTTGGACAGGCCCGAGGCGACACCGTTGTCGCCGAACAGCACCGATTCCACATCGGGCGTGTCGGGCAGCATCAGGAACACCACCTCGGCCGCGCGCGCGACGTCGGCATTGGTGGCGCAGACGGTGGCCGCCTTCAGCGCATCCGGCACCTTGCTGCGGGTGCGGACGAACATCTCATGGCCGGCGGCGAGCAGATGCTGGGCCATGGGCGAACCCATGATGCCCAGGCCGATGAATCCGATCTTCATTGCAAATCCTTTCTGAAACCAGCCAGAGGCGCCGGCCGATGTTGCGGGAAACCCGTTGGCTTGCACCATTCTCTGGCGATCAGGCTCTCGTGCACAAGGTTTCCCCTAGCGGTCGAGCGCGGGCCGCTTGGGATCGAACTTCCAGCCGGGAATGAGGTACTGCATGGCCATCGCGTCGTCGCGAGCGCCCAGGCCGTGCTGCCGATAGAGCTGGTGGGCCTTTTCCACTTCGGCGAGGTCCAGCTCGATGCCCAGGCCCGGCTTCTTCGGCACTTCGACCATGCCGCCGACGATCTGCAGCGGATCGCGGGTGAGCCGCTGCCCGTCCTGCCAGATCCAGTGCGTGTCGATCGCGGTCACCCGGCCCGGCGCCGCGGCGGCAACGTGCGTGAACATCGCCAGCGAAACGTCGAAATGGTTGTTGGAATGCGAGCCCCAGGTCAAACCCCAGTCCCGGCAGGTCTGCGCCACCCGCACCGAGCCGGCCATGGTCCAGAAATGCGGGTCGGCCAATGGAATGTCCACCGACTGCAGCGAAAGCGCATGGCTCAGTTGGCGCCAGTCGGTTGCCACCATGTTGGTGGCCGTGGCCAGGCCGGTGGCCCGGCGGAACTCCGCCATCACCTCGCGCCCGGAAAAGCCGTCCTCGGCGCCGCAGGGGTCTTCGGCATAGGCAACGACTCCCCGCATGTCGCGCATCAGGCGGATCGCGTCCTTCAGCAGCCAGCCGCCATTCGGGTCCAGCGTGACGCGGGCCTTGGGAAAGCGATCGTGCAGCGCCCGCACAGCTTCGATCTCTTCCTCGCCCCGCAGGACGCCGCCTTTGAGCTTGAAGTCGTTGAAGCCATAGCGTTCGTAAGCCGCCTCGGCCAGCCGGACCACTGCCCCCGGCGTCAGGGCCGCCTCGTGCCGCAGACGGCACCATGCGCTGTCGGCCGAGGGCTCGCTCGCATACGGCAGGTCGGTCCTGGACCTGTCCCCCACGAAGAACAGGTAACCCAGCATCTCCACCGCGTCGCGCTGCTGGCCCTCACCCAGCAATGCCGCGACCGGTACGCCGAGGAACTGGCCCAGCAGGTCGAGGAAGGCGCACTCGACCGCGGTCACGGCATGGATCGTCGTGCGCAGGTCGAAGGTCTGCAGCCCGCGCCCGCCCGCGTCGCGGTCGGCGAACTGGCGCTGCATCTGCTGCAGCACGGTCAGGTGATCACCGAGGGCCTTGCCGACCACGAGGCCGCGTGCGTCCTCGATCGTCTTGCGGATCTTCTCGCCGCCGGGCACTTCACTCACGCCGGTGCGGCCGCTGCTGTCCGTGAGGACGAGAAGGTTGCGGGTGAAGAAAGGACCGTGGGCGCCGCTGAGATTGAGCAGCATGCTGTCGCGACCCGCGACCGGGATGACCCGCAAGTCCGTGATGCAGGGAGTGCAAGTGCTCATCGCGTTCGCAAAGGGATCAGTCGGCCTTGATGTTGCGGGTGGTGATCAGTTTGCCCCAGCGCGCGTACTCGGAGGCCTGGAAGGCCGCGAACTGCTCCGGCGTGTTGGCAACGATCTCGAAGCCCAGCTCCTGCAGCTTGGGCTTGACGGACGGGTCGTTGAGCACGGCGGAGATGGCCGTCTGGAGCTTGCGCTTCACGTCGGCGGGCAATCCCCTGGGTCCGGCGACTGCTTGCCACGATTGCACGTTGGCGCCCTTGATGCCGCTCTCTTCCATCGTCTGCACATTGGGCAGCAGCGGCGAGCGCTTCTCGCTTGTGATTACCAGGGGACGCAGCTTACCGGCCAGAATCTGCGGCATCGCGGTGTTGATGTTCATGAACGAGGAATCGACCTGGCTGCCCAGCAGGTCGGTCATCACCGGGCCGCCGCCCTTGTACGGCACGTGGATGCCGCTGGTGCCGGTCTGCAGCCAGAACAGCTCGGCGGTGAGGTGGTCACTGCTGCCGTTGCCCGAGGAGGCAAACGTCATCTTGCCCGGGTTGGCCTTCTCGTAGGCGATCACCTCGGCGATCGACTTGTGCGGCGACGCGGCGGGCACCACCAGCACATTGGGGGCCTGCACCGCGATGGAAATCGGGTCCAGGTCCTTGAGCGCATCGTACGGCACCTTGATGAGGTGCGGCGCGATCACGAAGGGCCCGAGCGACGCCACCAGCAACGTATAGCCGTCGGCCGGCGCGCGCGCCACCTGCGTGGCGCCGATGGTGCCGGTCGCGCCGGCCCTGTTGTCGACGATCACGGTCGCGCCGCCCAGCTTCTCGGGCAGCTTGGTGGCCAGCGTGCGGGCGATCATGTCGGTGGAGCCGCCCGGCGGGAACGGGACGACGAGGGTCACCGGCTTGCCGGCGGGCCACGCCTGTGCGTTGGCGGCGAGCGCGGCCAGTCCGAGCAGGACGGCGGTCAAAGCTTTTTTCATGAGGAGGGCCTCCAGAAATGATGGCGGCGGCAGCGCGCCGATGGGGGTTGAAGGAAGGACTGGTAACGTTGTCATCTTGTGCAATCAAAGCGCCAACCCGACCACTTGGATCTTCTCACCGTCAACGCTGGCTGGATGCCTTCGGTTCGGTCGCGGTTCCGGTTGCACCGGCAGGGAAACGCGGAGTATGGTAACGTTGTCATTGCTGACTGTCAAGCCTGCCATGAAATCCCACGCGCGCCCGCCCCGAGCCGCCACGTTGCACGACGTGGCGCGTGAGGCGGGCGTGTCCCTGATCACCGCGTCGCGCGCGCTCAGCAACCCGGGCGTGGTGTCGGACGCGACGATCGAGCGCGTGCGGGCTGCCGTTGCTCGCACCGGCTACATCCCCAACCTGCTCGCCGGCGGCCTGAAGTCCAAACGCAGCATGACAGTGGCCGGCCTGGTACCGGTGATCTCGGTGCCGCAATTCCTGCCTACCGTGCGCGCCCTGACTGAAACACTGGATGCGGCGGGCTACCAGCTGATCCTGGGCCAGACCGGTTACGCGAATTCGCGTGAAGAGAAACTGATCAACACCATGATCGGCCGTCGCCCCGACGGGATGGTGGTGACCGGCCTGGTGAATTCGCCGACCGCTCGTGAGCAGCTCAAGCGCCTGGGCATCCCGATCGTCGAAATGTGGGACCTGAGCGACCGGCCGCTGGACATGGTGGTCGGCTTCTCGCACGTGAAGGTCGGCAGCACCATCGCCGGCTTCTTCCTGGCCAAGGGCTGGCGGCGCTTCGGTGTGGCCACCGGCGACGACCACCGCGCGATGACGCGGTGCGAGGGCTTCCGCGCCGTCGTCGGGCGCGACATCGCCACGGCCATCGTGCCGGCGCCGAGCAATCTGGAGATGGGGCGCAAGGCCATGGCCGAACTGCTGCGCCAGGACCCAAAGATCGAAGCTGTGTATTGCAGCTCGGACGAATTCGCGCTGGGCGCGATGATCGAGGCGCAAACGCGCGGCCGGCGCGTGCCGGGCGACATCGCCATCTGCGGTTTCGGCGATGCCGACTTCGCGGCGCACCTGGTGCCCTCGCTCACCACCGTGCAGGTCGACGGCGCGGCCATCGGCCGTCGCGCGGCCCAGCTCATCATCGACCGCTGCGCCGGCAAGACCATCGCGCAGCCCATCATCGATGTCGGATTCCGGATCGTCGAGCGGGAATCGACCGGCGCGGTTGCGACCCGGCCGCTCGCCGCATCCGCCTCTTGAGGCTCACGACCATGCAGAACGCCGCGCCGTCACCCCTCTACATCACCATGCACGCCAGCGACAATGTCGCGATCGTGGCCAATGACGGCGGCCTGCCCGCCGGCACCGTGTTCCCTTCCGGCCTGGCGCTGCGCGAACAGGTCCCGCAGGGCCACAAGGTGGCGCTGGTGGACCTGCCCAAAGGCGGCGCCGTGCGGCGCTACAACGTGCCCATCGGCTATGCGCTGAAGGACATTCCGGCGGGCAGCTGGGTGCACGAGCGGCTGCTGCAGATGCCCGATGCGCGCGGACTGGACAACCTGCCGATGGCCACGGTGAAGCCCGCGACGCCGCCGCCGCTGGATGGCTACACGTTCGAAGGCTTCCGCAATCCGGACGGCTCGGTCGGAACCCGCAACATCCTGGCCATCACCCAGACCGTGCAATGCGTGGCCGGCGTCACCGACTTCGCCGTGCAACGGATCAAGGCAGAACTGCTGCCCAAGTACCCCAACGTGGACGACGTGGTGGCGCTGGAACACAGCTATGGCTGCGGCGTGGCGATCGATGCACCCGACGCCGTGGTGCCGATCCGCACCCTGCGCAACATCAGCCTGAACCCGAATTTCGGCGGCGAGGTCATGGTCGTGAGCCTGGGGTGCGAGAAGCTGCAGCCCGAGCGGTTGCTGCCGCCCGGCAGCATTCCATTGGTGGATCAGCGCGAAGCGGCGGGGGCTGTCAGCGATCCCAAGCTCGACGTCGTCTGCCTGCAGGACGACGCGCATGTCGGCTTCATGGCCATGGTCGAAGCCATCATGCTGCAGGCGCAGCAGCACCTGCAGCGGCTCAACGCGCGGCAGCGCGAGACGGTTCCGGCCAGCGAACTGGTGGTCGGCGTGCAGTGCGGCGGCAGCGATGCGTTCTCCGGCATCACCGCCAACCCGGCGGTCGGCTTTTGCACCGACCTGCTGGTGCGCGCCGGGGCCGCCGTGATGTTCTCGGAAACCACCGAAGTGCGCGACGGCATTGCCCAGCTCACCGCCCGCGCGACCACACCCGAAGTGGCGCAGGCGCTGATCCGCGAGATGGCATGGTACGACGCCTATCTCCGGCGCGGCAGCGTGGATCGCAGCGCCAACACGACGCCCGGCAACAAGCAGGGCGGCTTGTCCAATATCGTCGAGAAGGCGATGGGCTCGATCGTGAAGTCAGGCTCGGCGCCGATTTCGGGCGTGCTGGCGCCGGGCGAGAAGCTGAAGCAGAAAGGCCTGGTCTACGCGGCTACGCCAGCCAGCGATTTCATCTGCGGCACGCTGCAACTGGCGGCCGGCATGAACCTGCATGTGTTTACCACAGGCCGGGGAACGCCCTATGGGCTGGCCCAGGTTCCGGTCATCAAGGTCGCCACGCGCAGCGACCTGGCGCGGCGCTGGCACGACCTGATGGACGTCAACGCCGGCGCCATCGCCGACGGTTCGGCCACCGTCGAGGAAGTGGGCTGGGAGCTGTTCCGGCTGATGCTCGACGTGGCCAGTGGCCGCAAGAAGACCTGGGCCGAGCAGTGGAAGCTGCACAACGCGCTGGTGCTGTTCAATCCGGCGCCGGTGACCTGAGGGGCTTCACTCGACCTTGATGCCCGCGGCCTTGATGATGCGGGCGTTGCTTTCCGATTCGGCAGCGATCTCGCGTGCGAAATCGCGGGAACTGCCGCCGGTGGGCACGTTTTCGCTGCCGACAAGGCGGCGGCGCAGGTCGGGCAGCGCAAGCGCCTTGTTGATCTCGGCATTGAGTTGTTCCAGCACCGCCCGCGGCAGGCCGGCTGGCGCAAAGACGCCGAACACCGAGGTCAGGTTGGCCGCCGCGTAACCCAGCTCGCCGAGCGTCGGTACATTCGGCAGCGCATCCAGGCGAGTCGGTGCGCCGACGGCCAGCGGGCGCAGCTTGCCGGCCTTCACTTGCTGCATCAATGACGGCGCCGGATTGACCGACAGCACTTCGAACTGGCCGCCCAAGGCGTCGGTGATCTGCTGGCCGCCGCCCTTGTACGGGATGTGAGTGAACTGCACCTTGGCCGCCGCCTGCAACTGTTCCAGCATGATGTTGCCCAGCGACGCGGCCCCCGAAGTGGCCCAGCGGACCTCGCCAGGCCTCGCGCGGGCATCGGCCAGCAACTGGCCGAAGTCCCTGGCGCCGCTGGCCGGCGTGGCCAGCAGCAGCACCGGCGAATACATGACGCTGACCACCGGCGCTATGTCCTTCAAAGGGTCATAAGACAGCTTGCCCAGGTGCGGGCTGAGCACCAGCGGACTGATGGCGGAAAAGCCCAGTGTGTAGCCATCGGGCGCGGCCTTGGCCACTGCATCCATGCCGATGGTGCCGCTGGCACCGGCCCGGTTTTCGATCAGGACCGGTTGGCCAAGCTGAGCCGCGAGTTTTTCGCCGATCAGTCGGGCGATGGCATCGATCACCCCGCCGGCCGGATAGGCCACGATGATGCGCAC
>JAAOZX010000144.1 GCA_012274225.1 Comamonadaceae bacterium
GACTGCCGGTAGCTGATGATCACCCGGCAGCCGCGCGCGGCTTCCACCAGTGCGTCGCCGGTCAACGGCAGGTCGCCGGTGTGCAGCCGCACATCGGCGATCGCCTGTAGTTGCGCGAGCGCGGTCGCGCCGTAGTAGT
The DNA here is from genome assembly GCA_012274225.1 of Comamonadaceae bacterium. Taxonomy (GTDB): domain Bacteria; phylum Pseudomonadota; class Gammaproteobacteria; order Burkholderiales; family Burkholderiaceae_C; genus Ramlibacter. The sequence continues at coordinate 140 of JAAOZX010000144.1, forward strand.
TGCGGCGGGCGCTGTCGCCATGGGTCAGGAGAACGCGCGGGCGGGTCACCATGCCTCATTTGAACACGAGGTGCGGCAGCCACAGCATGCCATGCCGGAGGTGCCCGCTGAGCGCACCGCTTAGGAAGTCTCGTCCTCGTCTTGAAGTTCGATCGCTGCGGACGGCGGCAACTTCGCGACGACCTCCTCGATCATCCGGATGTGCTCGGCTTCCTCGTCTCGCAGCTCCTCGAACAGCTCCTTGACGTCCGGATTCTTCACGCCCGGCAACGCCATGTCGTAGAAGGCGAAGGCTTTCTTCTCGGAGGACAGCGCCACCTGGCACGCCTGCAGTTGGGACATGTTCCAGCGCGGCGCGCCGACATCGGGCGCTTCCACATCGAAGATGTCGTCGAGCTTGACGTTCGGCGCCTTGTTGCCGAACAGCGCGCCCCGGCGCTCGGCCAACTGGTCGCCGTGCCTCTTCTCGTTCTCGGCCATCGTCGCGAAGAACGAGCCCGCGTTGTCGGAATAGCCGGGGCCGATCTGCTTGGCGAACAGCGTGTACCGCTCGTACGCCTCCACTTCGATCAGCTCGGCGAGATCGAGCGCGTCCATCAGTGAGAGCTTGGAGAAATCGATTCTGGTCAGCATGGGGACTCCGGGATCAGTTGGGCGCCGGCGAGCTTGGAAGCTTGCCCGGCCGGCCGGCGAACACCGAGGCAATCTCAAACAAGTCCATTGTGGTCTGTGGTTGCTTCTTGACCTTGCGCCAGATCAGAGCACCGATACCGGGCAGCGCGGGCTGGGGATGAAGGGTACGGTTGCCATGTTCAGAGTTCCAGATTCCACAGATTCCGATTACGAGGCCGGCACGACCAATCCATACCGGGTCCCCCTCCCCTGCCCGGTCTTTGCCAGCAGCCCAAACTCCATCAGCTGCGTCAGCTCCCGATACGCCGTCGCTCGCGAGGTGCCGGTGAGATTCACGTACTTCTCGGTGCTCATGCCTCCGGCAAAACCGTCCGGCCCGGCTTCGAGCAGGCGCGCCAGCGCCTTGCGCTGCGATGCACTCAGGGCCGGGTGGTTCGCGTGCACCTGTGCCCAATAGCGGCTGTGCGCCAGGGCCGTCCGCATCTGGCCGGTCGCCGCATCGAAGGCTGCCTGGATGCGCCCGACAAACCATTGCACCCAGGGCGTGATATCCAGCCGCGGCTGGCCGGTGGCGGCCTGCAATTGCGCGTAGTAGCCGGCGCGATCCTGCGCGAGCTGCGCCGAGAGGCTGAATAGCCGCCGGTCGCTTCGCATGTCCTGCGCCAGTGCCAGCTCCGCCACGGCACGGCCGATGCGGCCATTGCCGTCTTCGAACGGGTGGATGGCCTCGAACCACAGATGCGCCACTGCCGCGCGCACCAGACCATCGATTTCGGGCACGCGGCTGTGCGTATTGAACCAATCGAGCAGCGCGCGCATCTGCGCGGCCACGTCGCTCGATGGCGGGGCTTCGTAGTGCACCACGTCGGGCTTGCCGATGCGCGGCGTGACGATCTGCATCGGCTCCTCGTGGGTGCGCCAGCCGCCGCTGATGATGCGTGTCGCACCGCTGCGGCCTGTGGGAAACAACGCCGCATGCCAATCGAAGAGGTCCTGCTTGCCCAGGGCGTGTTGCCAGCGGGAAACCGCGGCCTGGAGGACATCCAGCGTCGCCTCGGTGCGCGGGTCCCGTGCAACCGCGGAAGCATCCGCCAGGCCAAGCCGACGCGCGGCGGACGCGCGAACCGAGTTCAACTGCAACTGCTCACCCTCGATCTTCGCGGTGGCCACCGCCTCCTGCGTCCAGCCGGTGAGTTGCAGCTGCGCCAGATCCATCATGCCCAGCCCGCTGGCCAATCCGAGCATGCGGCCCTGGGCCAGGCGCGCCTGCGCCAGCGGCGCCGTGACGGCGTTTGCGTCCCAGGTGAGGCCCGGCCAGCCAGATGCCTGCCAGATGGTCATGAAGCGTATTTTAGCCATTTACGCTTCACAATTGAAGCGTAAATGGCGGGTTTGCGCTTCAAAGCCCCAGTTGCCGCGGCAACCAAAGGCTGACCTGGGGAATGTAGGTGACCATCGCCAGGACCACGGCCATCGCGACGAAGAACGGTTTCATCGCGCGAGTGATGGTGCCCATCGGCAACTTGGACACGGCGCTACCCACGAACAGCACCGAGCCAACCGGCGGCGTGATGAGGCCGATGCCCAGGTTGAGCATCATGATCATCCCGAAGTGCACCGGGTCCACGCCCAGCGTCGTCACCATCGGCAGCAGGATCGGCGTGCAGATCAGGATCAGCGGGCTCATGTCCATCAGGCAGCCCAGCACCAGCAGCATCACGTTGATCAGCAGCAGGATCACCGTGCGGTTCGACGACAGGCTGGTGAAGAACGTGGTGACTTTCAACGGAATCTGCATCAGCGTCATCAGGTAGCCGAAGCAGGCCGCGAAGCCGATCAGGATCATCACGATGGTCACCGTCTTCACCGTGCGGTGCATCAGCTTGGGCAGGTCGCGCCACTTGTAGTCGCGGTAGATGAACATGGTGACGAAGAACGACCAGATCACGGCGATCGAGGCGCTCTCGTTCGCGGTGAACACGCC
>JAAOZX010000145.1 GCA_012274225.1 Comamonadaceae bacterium
CCTGGTCGCCGCGCTGCAGGCGGTGCCGGGCGTGAAGGCGGTGGAGGCCATGAAGGTGCGGCGGCGCGGCTACTTCGACTGGCGCGATTTCAACGAGTTCTCGCTGCCCGTTGGCGTGAACGAGCTCGTGCGCGTGGCCAACGACCGCGACCTGCCCGAGCGCGGCGCGGTGAAGCTGGTCATGGAAGGAGGCGCCTGACATGAGCTGCCTCTGCGACCTTCATCATTGCCCCACGCCGCTGGCCATCGCCGCGGGCCTGGCCTGCCTGCCGCGCGCGCCCGGGCTGTTCCCCGACTGGCGGCGCGAGCTGCTGTTCTCGATCGGCCGCGAGCCGGCGCTCGACGACTGGCGCGCACGCGAACGCGGCGACCTGGGGCTCATGCTGGTGGAGATGGGCGCCTATGTGCTCGACGTGACGAGCTTCTACGACCAGCTCGTGGCCAACGAAAGCTATCTCGGCACGGCACGCCTGACCGGGCAGCAGCGCCGCCATGTCTCGCTGCTCGGCTACCTTCCGCGTCCCGCGATCGGCGCCAGCGCGTGGCTGGCGGCGCAGGCCGACGGCACGCGCCTGGTGAAATTGCCCGCCGGCACGGCGATCCGCAGCGGCGAGTTCGAGGGCAACCCGCCGCAGGTGTTCGAACTGGGGGCCGATGCGAACGTCGAGCCGCGCGTCAACAAGATGGAGGTGCAGCGGGTGCCGGCCACGACGCTGCCATCGCCATTGGCCGGCGTGAGCACGCGCGCGGGCAGCGTGCGCGTGAAGGGCGGCGACCTCGTGGTGCTCGACACCGGCAGCGCGCTCGCCGCCACGCGCGTGGCCGGCACCAGCGACTTGCTGCTGCGTATCCGGCTGGCGATCACGCAAGTCAACTTCGTGACTCCCGTCACGCCGGCGACCGGCGCAACCTATGCCGGCTCGCGCCTGCTCAAGGGCGGCTCGACCTGCGGCGCGTGGAAGCTCACGCCCGGCAGCGGCGAGCCGGCTGTCCTGTCGGCCGCCGAGCTGTCGCTGGATGCGCGCCTGAACCTGCACGCCGGCGAGATCGTGGCCATCACCAATGGCAGCTCCGATGTGGCTCGCCGAATCACGGCGGTGAGCGAGGTGCAGTACACGCTGCTGGGCCCGCTCTCCAGCACGATCACCGACTCGGCCAACAAGGTGAGCACGCTGCTCAGCCCCGCCATCAAGGTGAGCGTCACGCGCATCACGCTGGACTCGGCCCTGCCGTTCGCGGCCGGCGAGGTGCCGCAACTGGTGGTCTACTACACCATGGTGGATGCGGCCGCCCTGCACGCGCCGCTCAAGGACACGCTGGCGCAGGGTGACCCGATCTCGGTGCCCACGCTGATCGACCCGACGCGCGTGGACGTCACCGGGCTGCTGCTCGAGGACGTGCACGGCGACGGCGTGGCGACCACCGGCGCGCTGGATGCGAACTCGCACAGCGCGACCACCGCCTCGGCGCCGGCCTGGGGGCGCGAGCTGTGGGCGCCGGTGCAGCTCTACGGCAACGTGCTGTTCGCCACGCGCGGCGAGGCGGTCATGGGCGAGCTGCTGGGCAGCGGTGATGCCTCACAGCCATTGCAGACCTTCCGTTTGAAGAAGCGGCCGCTGACCTACCTCGGCGCCGCGAATGCCGCGGGTCGCAAGAGCACGCTGTTGGTCCACGTGGGTGGCATCCAGTGGGAAGAGGTCGAGACCTTTTTCGGCGTGGACGAGCACGCGATGGTCTACACCGTGCGCCACGATGACGCCGGCAACACCGACATCCAGTTCGGCGGCGGCGCCCGTCTGCCCACCGGCGCGGCGGTGGTGGCGGACTACCGCTTCGGCGCCGGGGCAGCCGCTCCGCCGGCCGATTCGATCAAGCAGCTCAAGAAGCCGGTGGCGGGCCTGCGCAGGTTGCATAACCCGCTGCCGGCCTTCGGCGGCTCCGATGCTGAAGGCCCGGCCGAGTTGGCGATTCGCGGCCCGCGCTCGGCCTTGCTGCTGGGCCGGGCGATCTCGCTGGTCGACATCGAGACCGCGGCCGCGCAGCAGCCCGGCGTGCGCGCGGCGCGCGCCGCGTGGCGCTGGGATGCGCAGGGCCTCGGCCCCGCAGTGATCGTGAGCTACATCGGCGACGCCCAGCTTGCGCCCGCCATCCAGGCCGCCCTGCGTGCCTTGGCCGAGGACGGCGCACCGATCAGCGCGCAGAGTTCGCCGCCGCAGTCGGCGCGGCTCGATGTCGACATCGAAATCGATGGGAAGTACGTTCCCGACGACGTCATCGCCGGCGTGTCGCAAGCACTCTTCGCCGCCGTCACGCCGCCTGGCACGGGCGGCCTGCTGCGGCCCGAGCAGCTGGGCCCCGACGGCGTGGTGTTCGCAAGCGTCGCGGTGCGCGCGGTGATGGAGGTGCCCGGCGTCGCGTCATTGCGCTCGCTGGGCTTCGACGGCACGCCCTTCGTCGAGATCGGCCGTGTGCCTGCTCCAGGCGCGTATTTCGATTTCGCCGGCGGCGGCGTGTGGGTCAACGGCCAGCGCGCGAGCTGAGGGAGGAGCACGACATGTCGACCGCACGAGACCACTACCGCGAGTACTTCGCCGAACGCCTGTGGGACTGGGTGCCCGCCATTCATCGCGAGCTCGATCCGCTCGAAGGCGGCGACAGCCTGCGCGCGCTGCTCAAGGCCATCGGCAGCCAGGCGGCGGTGTCCCGGCGCAGCCAGGACCGCCTGTGGGACGACATGTTCGTCGAGCTGGCCGATGACTGGGCCGTGCCCTACATCGCGCAACTGGTGGCCACCCGCCTGGTGTCCGCGCTCAACCCGCGCGCGCGCCGCGCCGACGTGGCCAAGACCATCTACTACCGCCGCCGCAAGGGCACCCTCGCGGTGCTGGAGCAACTGGTCGCCGACATGAGCGGCTGGGACGGCAAGGTGGTCGAGGAGTTCAGGCGCCTGGCGCGCATGCGCCACGGGCTCGATGGCGCCGCGCGCCGGGGCCGGGTGACACTCACGCCCGAAGGGGGGCTCGCGGACCTGCGCTCGGTGCGCGGCGCGCGTCTCGCGGGCGACCCGTTCGACGAGTTCCATTACGCGCCGGAGATGCGGCGACCCGCCGGGCGGCTGGGCTTGCGCGGCATCCACACCCTGGCGTTCCACCTTTATCGCCTGCAGTCGGTGGAGTTCAACGGCGTGCTGCCGCGCCGCGTGAACAACCTCGCCGGCACCCGTGACGGCTTCACCTTCGACCCCAGCGGACGCGACGTGCCGCTGTTTTCCGCCAACACGCCCTCGCGCGACTGGGCCGCATGGCGCACGGCCGACGAATGGGCGCTGCCGCGCGCCATCGATTGCCGGTTGCTCAATGAAGCGGTCCTCGCGATCGGCGACGAGGAGGTCGCCTGGATCCTGAACGGCGCGCCGATTGCGACATTGGCCGATCGGCTCAAGGCCGCCGCCGATCTGCGCAAGCTCATCGGCCAGCGCTTCCCCAACCGCGATGCGCTGCTGCGCGTGCTCAGCGGCCTGCCGCAGGCGGCCATCCTCACGGCGCCCGGGGTACTCGCCGGCCTGCTCGCGCGCGCGCTGATCGATGAATGCGGCAGCGCCGCACTCCTGCCCGGTAGCACCGGCCAGGCCGCCTTCGGGCCTCCCGCGATGCAAGTCGGTTTCGTGGGCGCGCTGCCGGTGCCGCGCAACCGCACCCGCGGCGCGAACCTGCAGACCTGGCCCACGCCGGTGATCGCGGGCGTCGACCTGCTGGTCGACCCGGCGCGGGGCCGCTTTCTCGTCGACACCGGCGCGCAGGACCCCAATGACCTGCGCGTGCGCTACCGAACCGGCATGGCCGGGCCCATCGGCGCCGGGGCATTCTCGCGCGAGATCGATCCCACGCCGGCCACCGTGCACTGGCAACAGCGCATCTCGGCCGCGGGCACGCCGGCCAACGGCATTGCCGAACTGGACGACAGCAGCACCTTCGCCAACCCGCCCAATCAGGCGGCGATCGTCAAGGCCACGGTGCGCGCGGCCGAAGGCCAGCGGCCCTATGTGCTCCTGAACGCGAACTGGGTGCTGGGTGCGGCGGGCAGCAACCGCGAATTGCTGATCGATGGCCTCTGGATCGGCGGGCAGCCCGCCGGCAGCCTGCGCATCGACGGCGATTTCAGCCGCGTCACGCTGCGTTATTGCACGCTGGACCCGGGCGGCCTGGACGCGATGGGCGGCGTGCTGCCGCCCTGCGAGCTCGTCATCGGCGGGACCATCGACGAGCTGGTGATCGAGCACTGCATCCTGCCCGGCATCCGGCTGCAAGGCGCGAACGCCGGCATCGACCGCATCCGCATCAGCGACTCCATCGTCGATGCCAGCCGGCCGGGCAGCGCGGGCGTGATCGCCCCGCGCAGCAGCGTCGCGATGGCGCGCTGCACCCTTTTGGCGGGCGACATCGACGCGCTGTGCCTGCACGTGGAGAAGCTCGACGCCACCGACACCATGATCGCCGGCCAGGCCGACGTGACCGATCTGCAAAGCGGCTGCTTCCGCTTCAGCGCGCGCGGCCCGCTTTCGCGCGTGCCACACCCCTACGAGTCGCATGTCATCGACGACCTGGAGCGCCTGTTCGCATCACGCCGCTTTGGGGACCCCGAGTACGTCACCTTGTCGCCGCGCGCCCCCGGGAAGCTCTCGAGCGGATCGGAAGAGGGCCGCGAGATCGGCGCCTATTGCGCCGGCATCGGGCCTATCAAGTTCGCGAGCGTGCGCACCAAGGTCGAGGAATTCCTGCCGTTCGGACGGCTGGCCGCCTATATCGAGGAGAACTAGACCATGTCCACCATCGACCTCTCGCGCCAGGCGACCGACCCGCGCAAGCACTATGCCGGCGTGCGCATGCAGCAGGGCCGGGTGCTGACCGACGACGACTTCAACGAAGCCAGTGCCCTCGACGAGGAGGAGATGCGCCGCACCCGGGTGCATGCGATCGGGGCTTACGGCACGCCCGATGGGGGTTTTCTGCCGGCCAGCTTCGGTGCGGTGGGCGGCAAGGTCAACTTCACGCTGGCGCCGGGGAACCTCTACCTGGGCGGGCTGCGGCTCGAGATGAGCGCGGCCGAGCAGTTCCTGCTGCAGAAGGACTGGCTCAATTTCGATCCGGCCGTGGATGCGCCGAACGCACCGGCCAACGGCGTCACGCGCCGCGACCTGGTCTGGCTGGAATGCTGGCAGCAGCCGGTAACAGCGGTGGAAGACAGCGAACTGTTCGAGGTGGCGCTGGGCGGGCCCGACACCTCGACCCGCTGGCGCACGATGCGCCGCGTCCACCTGGCGCAGGGGGTGGCCCAGGCCGACTGCGCCAGCGCCTGGGCGGCGCTGGCCGGCAGCTTCGCCAGCCTGGGCACGCTCAACACCGAAATGGAGCTGGTCAGCGCCGCGCGCATGAGCGTGAGCTTCACCGCGCCGCCGGCTGCCGGCGACCTGTGCTCGCCGCCGCAGGCGGGCGGCTATCTCGGCGCCGAGAACCAGGCGATCCGCGTGCAACTGGTCGACGCGACGCACTACACCTGGGGCTACGACAACGCGGCGCCGCTGTACCGCGTGCAGCTGAGCGCCCAGGGCGGGCAGCTGGTCAAGCTCACGCTGCTGAACCAACCGCGCGACGCCGTGCATTGGCCGATCAAGGGCCAGGTGGTGGAACTGCTGCCATGGTCGGCCGCGCTGGCGAACGGCGAACGCGCGGCCGAGGTGGCCGGGCACCTGTGCAAGGTCGCGGTGAGCTACAACCCCGACGACCACACGCTGGTCCTGGACACGCCGGTGGCTGCGACCTTCGGCACGCAGTGGCAGGCCCGCGCCGACAAGGGTGAATTCTTCAACGGCATGGCCGAACAGAACTTCTTCTACCTGCGGGTGTGGAACCGCGGGGACGACCTCGCGTCGCCCGCGGCCATCCCGATCGCGAACGGGGACCTGGGCCAGACCGGGCTGAAGGTCACGTTCAGCGGCGGTCCGCTGCGCCCTGCCGATCACTGGATCGTCGCCGCGCGGCCGGCCGCGCCCGAGGTCGTGGTGCCCTGGATGCTGGCCCTGGCCGGCGGCGCGCCGGCGCACGGCGTCCGGCGTTTTCGCGCACCGCTGGCGCTGCTCGAATGGACCACCACCGGCGGGGTAACCACGGCGACGGTGGTGCATGACTGCCGCCCGCCGTTCCTGCCGCTGACGCGAATCCGTGGCTGCTGCAGCGTGACGGTCGGGGACGGTGTCCAGAGCTTCGGCCTGTACACGTCGATCCAGGTCGCAGTCGACGCGCTGCCGGCCTCCGGCGGGACCGTGTGCATCCTGCCGGGCCGCTATGTGGAGGCGGTTCGCATCGGCGGGCGGCACAACGTCACGCTGCACGGCTGCGGCCCGCAGTCGCGCATCGTCGCCCCGGACCTGGAAGGCCCGGGTTCGACGGCGATCCTGATCGATGGCTGCAACGACGTCGCCGTCGAGACGCTGGCGCTGGAGGGCGGCAACGAGGCGGTGGTGCTCGTGCACCGCAGCGCCGTCGTGCGGGTCGCCTCCTGTCTGATCCAGGCGCGCGACGGGCGCGAGGGCTTCTCGCCCTGGCCCGCGGTGTTCGTCGACGCTGACATGGTGGAAATCGAGGACAACATCATCGAGCCGGTGCGCGAGCTGACGCCTCAGGTCCTGGAGCGCATCTTCCACAAGGTGGCGGCGCCCGAGCGGGTGCAGCCGGCGCTGTCCGCGCGCGGCGGCCTGCAGCTCGCCGGCGGCTGCGAGCACGCGCGCGTGGCGGGCAACGTGATCGCCGGCGGCGCCGGCAACGGGATCACGCTGGGGAGCATCCTGCGCATCGACGAGCACCACCCCGACGGCAACGACGTGCCCGACATCGACGTGGACGATCCCTGCGCCCCCTGCGACCCCACCGACAGCGGCACGCCGCCGGACGACGGTGGCCCGGTGCGCTACCTGTCAGGGGGCGACCTGTACGACATCCTGATCGAGGACAACGTGATCACGCGCCATGGCGCCAACGGCATCGCGGTGGTGCGGTTCTTCGGCTTGTCGGCGAAAACGGGCCTGGTGCTGGTGGCGGTGCACGGCCTGCGCATCGCGGACAACACGATCACACGTTGCCTGCGCCGTGGCGTGGCCCAGGCGCCGTCCAAGACACAGCTTTTCATGGGCTACGGCGGGATTTCGCTGGCCCTGGTGACCGGGCTGGAGATCGAGCACAACCTGGTCGCGGGCAACGGCCGCGACTGGTTCAGCCCGGTGTGCGGCGTGTTCGTGCTCGCCGCCAACGGCCTGTGCGTGGAGCACAACCACATCACCGCCAACGGCGAGCGCAACGGCGAGCCGGTCGACGGTGCCCAGCCCGGGATCCGGGCCGGGGTGCACGTCTGGCTCGCGCTGGGTGTGCAACCGCCCGGGGCGTCCTTTGCGAAGGGCGCGGTGCTGGAGGCTGCCGCGCCGCGCCTGGCCCGCGACACGCTGCAGCTGCGCGTGCACGCCAATCGCATCGAGCAGCCGCTCGGCCGCGCGTTGTTCATGCTGGGGGCAGGCGCGATGCAGATCACCGGCAACCGGCTGGTGAGCGAAGGCACCGGCGAACCGGCGACGGATCCGGTCGCCAGCACCGTGCTGGTCGGCAACGCCGGCGTCAGCCGCGAGTGGACACGCGGCCTGCTGATGACGCTCGCCGTGCTGCTCTACGCGGCACTCTCCAAGAAGGGCAATGCGGCCACCGCCACCCTGATCTGCAACATGTCGCGGCTGTCCCGCTTCATGCCCGGCCTGTGGCCGCGGCTGCCGACCGGCAAGCTGATGTTCGACGACAACCAGGTCTCGTTCCTGATGGCCGATGCGCCGCGCGGGCTGGACCTCGCGTCCACGCTGCTCATCTCCCTGGACGACGTGGCCGCCTGCGACAACCAGTTCGAGTACCACACCCAGCAGCGGCTCGTGATGGCCGACCTGCTGGCCTTGGGCAGCACGGTGCGCACCAGCGACAACCGGCTGGCCGAGACCTGGGGTCGGGCGGTGCGCTCCCTGATGAGTCTGGCCTTGCTGAACAC
>JAAOZX010000146.1 GCA_012274225.1 Comamonadaceae bacterium
CAGGCTGATGCGGCTGGTGGTGCCGCCGGCGGGCAGGCCGGTGGTGAGCTGGGTAAAGGTGGGGTTGGCCGCCAGGGCGCTGGTGCTCTTGTAGATGCCGCTGCCCCAGAAAGCCGCGTACACGGTGTTGCCGGTGGCGTCGCCGCGGTCGATGAGGACGTCGGTGCAGGCGATCACGGTGGCACTGATGGCCGGCAGGCCGCCACCGGCCAGTGCCGTCCAGGTGGTGCCATTGGTGGTGCGGCACAAACCGCGGCTGGTGGCCGCGAAGGCGCGATCGGCGTTGGTGCGATCCACCGCGATGCGGTAGAAGCTGTGGTTGGCCAGCAGGGCCGAGGCCTGGAGCATCCAGGTGTTGCCGCCATCGGTGCTGCGCAGCACGCCGACGCCCAGGTATACGCCCGGCGCCGAGTCCAGCGTGTAGGCCGTGCTGTAGAACTGCACGTTGCCCTCGCCGGTGCCGGCATACAGCACGTTCGGATTGCCGGGGGCAACCGCCAGCGCGCCGATCGCCAGTGACGGCTGGTTGTCACCCAGCGCGGCCCAGGTATCGCCGCCGTCCAGGGTGCGCCACACGCCGCCCCGGCTGGTGCCGATGAAGATGGTGCCGGCGTTGGTCGGATGCGGCGCGATGGCGGTGACGCGGCCGCTGATCAGGATGCGGGCGCCGCCATAGGTCTGGCCGCCCGGCACCGCCAGCGGGCCCAGCGGCGTCCAGTTGGGCAGCGCCGCATTCACCGGCGCGCCCAGGTGCGCCGCCGGCCCGGGCTGGTCGCGTTCGCTCAAGGCCTTCAGCCGCATGAGCGCCGGGTTGGTGTCGGCCGTCAGGCCCGCCGCCGCGTGCACCAGCCCGGGCGCCAGGTTGGCGCGCTGCATCATGTTGCCGCGCAGAGCCGCAAAATCGAGCGCGAAGCGGCCGACCAGCTTTTCCGGATTTTTCTTCTTGCGGGTCCTGGGTTTGGCGGCGCGATCAGACGCGGCTGGCTTCCTGGTTGTCATGTTCCCTCCTTGCATGGCGCGCATCGCGCGCGAAACGACGCGAATCAATCAGCGCCCCGCGGCGGGGACACTGAATCAAGACGACAGTTACTGCAGGTTCGGATGCGGCACGGCGCGCTCCGTCGAGAAGCCGTGCGCAAAGGTCAGTCGCGGTCGCGGTCGGGGCCGCGGCGCCGCCAGGCGAGATAACAGAGTCCGGCGATGGGAAGGGCGAACAGCAGCATTTCCCAGGTGCCGGATCCGCCGTCGGGCGCAAAGCCGAATATGCGTTCGATGAAGTCCATCGTCGACCCCCTTCCCTTGTAGCTTCCCAGGTCGCCGGAATCTACGCCGCGGGTCAGACGGTGTCAACAGCGCCGGGCCCCTGCATGGCTCCCGGAAAACGCAAGGCTCTTCTTGTGATCGGGCGTCACTCTGCCAGCTCCTTCATCACCGCGTAGAGATCGCCCGTGCCCTCCAAATCGATCCCAGCCAGGTCCGGTTGCCCGCTGCGTCCTGCCCAACACCCTGGCGATAGTGGGTGCTGTCTGGCTCACCGCAGCGTCACACCGTCTTCCGCTCCAGCGGCGCGCCGACCGCCCGCCAGAGTGGCCCACGTTCATGTAGCTCGCGTCGAACCCCGCTTCGCGCAGCGTGACCGCAGTGCGGCAGCCGGTGGCAAAGGCGTCAGCGCAGGACACGACCACCGGCTCGTCCTTCTTGAGCTCGCTCATCCACTCACGCACGAGTTCCGGGTCGCGCCAGGTGATGCCTTCGGCGATGTCCTGCTGGCGTGACACGAAGTACCTGGGTCGCGTACCGATGAGCTGCAGCAGCTTGCCCTCAGCCAGCATCGCCCTCACCGCCTCGACGCCGATCCCCTTCAGGTCGCCGAATTCCGGCTGCATCGGCGGCCGTGGACTGGGCGGCCGTCGGGGGCCGCTACGAGGACGCGACCAAGGTCGCGCCGTGGCTCGGCATTCACGGCGGCTGAGGCATCGTCATGGCTTCGTCACTTCGGTTTGGCGACCCACGCCGTGCAATAGCCCTTCGGCGAAATCTCCGTGTCACCCGGCATCACCTTGCAGCCGCCGCGGTCGGTCGGCTTGCTGCCGGGAATGAACTGCATGCAGCCGGCGCAGTCCTTGTCGCCGCTGGGCCGATCCTGGTATTTCAGCGCGGTGCGCATCGACGCGTTGGTCGCGGCGAACGCGCGGCCGGTCAAGGCCACCAGCGGAATAGCGGCAAGGGATGCGCCGCCGATCGTGACGAATCGGCGCCGGCTGGGCGCGCTTTCGTTGTGCATGAATGACTCCTTTGGCGAGCAAGAGCTCGAATCTGGAAGGGGGATGCTGCGCGCGTGCGCGCGACCACACGACAGCGCTTTGTGACAAACGTAGGTAAATTGTTTTCTTTGCCCTTGCTCAGCGCGGAACCGACGCCGGTTGAGCATGCCCGCGCCGGCCGAAGCGCAGCGCACCGTCGTCCAGCCGCGCAAAGCGCAGGGACCGCAGATCCTGAAGGTAGTCCTGGTTCATGCGCCAGGGTTTGTGCCCGGCCTGCCGGGGCAGCACCGCCGCGGCGCGCTGGATGTAGCCCGAACTCAGCTCGATGGCGAGTCCGGTCGCGGCCGGGCTTTCGTCGCTGACCGGCACGCAAACGTCCAGTCCCCGCGCCGCCATGTGATTGAGAACGCGGCACATGTAGCGGGCGATCAATTCCGCCTTGAGCGTCCACGATGCATTGGTGTAGCCGAAGACCGAGACCAGGTTGGGCACGCCGCTGTACATCAGTCCCTTGTACGAAAGCGTCTGGGCCGGCGACACCGGCTGGCCGTCGACGACCAGCCGCGCCCCACCCAGCAGTTGCACTTTCAATCCGGTGGCCGTCACGATGAGGTCGGCTGCCAATTCGGCGCCCGACGCCAACCGGATGCCATCGGGCGTGAAGGCGTCGATGGTGTCGGTGACGATGTCCGCCTTGCCGCTGCGGATGGCCTTGAACAGGTCGGCATCCGGCGCGATGCACAGACGCTGGTCCCAGGGCTGGTAGCTCGGGTTCAGGTGCTTGCCCACATCGAAGGCCGGTCCCAGTTGCCGCTGCGCCGCCTTGAGCAGGAAGCGGCGCACGGCGTCGGGACGGCGCCGCGCCACCCGGTACAGCCAGCGGGCGGCCAGGATGTTCTTCCAGCGCACCAGGCCGTGCGCCAGGCCACGTGGCAGCCAGCGCCGCAGCACGGCGGCAATCGCATCGTGCGAAGGCAGTGCCATCACGTAGCTGGGCGAGCGCTGCAGCATGGTGACGTGCGCCGCCTGCCGGGCCAGCTCGGGCACCAGCGTCACTGCGGTGGCGCCACTGCCGATGATCACTACCTTGCGCCCGGCGTACTCCAGGTCGGCCGGCCAGTGCTGGGGATGCACGATCGGTCCGCGGAATCCTTCGCGTCCCGGCCATTGCGGGTCGAACCCCTGCTCGTAGTCGTAGTAGCCGCTGCAAAACGCCAGGAACCGGCAGCGCATCCGCTGTACTTCGGCAATGCCTTCGACCGCGACGCTCACTTCCCACCGCGCCTCGCCCGAGCTCCAGCGCGCCTCGGTGACACTGTGGCCGTAGCGGATATGGGGCGCGATGCCGAACTGGTCCGCGGTGCCGGCCACGTACTCGCGGATGGCGGCGCCGTCGCTGATCATGCTGTTGCTGTCCCAGGGCCGGAAGCTGTAGCCCAGGGTGAACATGTCGGAGTCGGAGCGGATGCCGGGATAGCGGAACAGGTCCCAGGTGCCGCCGATGGCGTGGCGCCGCTCCAGGATCGCGTAGCTGCGCAGCGGGCATTGCTTCTGCAGGTGGTAGGCGGCGGCCACGCCGGAGATGCCGGCGCCGACGATCAGCACGTCGAAGTCGCAAGCCGGCGCGTCCGCGCTGCCGGTGTGAGCGGTCGCTGGCGCGGCGGGCGACATGGTCGTGACCATGCGCTGCGGCTCAGGCCGGGACCGCCAGGGCCGTCAGAGTGCGCAGGTCGGTGCATGCGCCAACCCGCCAGCAGGCCTCGATCAGTTTTCCGGTGGCGCCCGCACCCAGCACCGGATCGGCCAGGCCATGGAACTTGCCTTCGAGCAGGCCGTCGGTCATCGGCTTTTGCAGTGAGCCGATGGCATGCTCGACGAACACCTGGACGCGCCGTCCATCGTTCAACACCGCGGTGACGTCGGCGCTGGCCTCGTCGATCGAGTCGTCCACCGTGGCCACCACTTTCGCGCGCAGCGCCACCATGTCGGGCCGCAGCACCACCGCGTCGGAAAACTCGTCTTCGGCCGCGCGGCCGAACACCAGGCCGGCGGCGCAGCCGTGGTACACGCTGAACTTGGCCTGCAGGCCGTCCTGCGGCGTCTTCTTGCCGGTGAGCTCCAGCACCAGCGAGTGCACCTTGAGTTCGATGCGCTGCACCTGCTCGGCCCGGACGCCCTGCTCACGCAATTGCACGCAGGCGTCGATGCTGGGGTGGATCACGATGCCGCAGGCAAAAGGTTTGTAGCTGTTGAACGAAATCTCGAAGCGCCGGCCCAGTTCATCGGTGGCCTCGCGCCAGTCGCATTTGGTGGAAACGGTCTGGATCATGCCGCGCGGCGCCTCCAGTGCCTTGCCGCTGGCGGTGAAGCCGTTCTTCGCCAACAGCGCCGACATCAGCCCGGCCTGTGCCGCCGCGCCCGGATGGAAGGGCTTGGTCATGGTGCCGAACTGCTCGCGCATGCCGACCGGCTGCGACGCGGCGATGCCCAGCGCCATCGCCGTGCGCTGAGGGTCCAGCCCCAGCAGGCGAGCGCACCCGGCAGCCGCGCCGAGCGTGCCGGTTGAACCGGTGATGTGCCAGCCGCGGTCGTAGTGGTCCGGGTACATCACGTTGCCGATGCGGCACGACACGTCGATGCCCAGCACCAGCGCGTCGATCAGCTGCCGCCCGCTCGCGCCGCTGTGCTCGGCCAGCGCCAACAGCGCCGATGCCACCGGGCCGGCCGGATGGATGATGGTCTTGAGATGGGTGTCGTCGTAGTCGAACGTGTGCGAGGTGATGCCGTTGACCAGCGCGGCGCCGGCCATGTCGACGCGCTCGCGCCGGCCCAGCACGGTGGCCTGGGGCGCTGTCTCCAGCATGCGCACCGCGGCCAGTGCGGCGTCGGCTGCTTCATGCCGGGCCGCGCCGACGGCGCAGCCGAGCCAGTTGAGGAAGGTGCGATGCGCTTCGTGGTCGACGGCGTCGCTCCAGCCGCGCGACGGATGGGTGGCGACGAAGCGGGCCAGGAGCTGCGTGATCGGCGGGGCGTTGGGGTCGGCGGCGACCTGGGTGTTGCGGGCCATGGCTGAGTACTTTCCTTGAGGTATCTTTGTCGCGCCGGCTATTGGACCATGACGTCAAGCCCAGGCCCACCCGGGGGGCCGCAGCCCGCAATTGTGCAGATAATCGGCGCTCACGACACCTGGACCTCCCCGATGCGACTTCCGAATCTGCTCGCGACGCGCCGCGGCGCTTGCTGGCGTTCTTCAGCCTGTACGTCACCGAAGGCATACCCCTGGGCTTCGCGGCCATCGCCGCAGGCGGCTAGAGGGCCACTGCGCACCGGCGAAGTCGGCTACCATGGGCCGCAACCCATCGATCCCGCTGCAAGCCCGATGCGCAAGCCCGATATTCCCGCCAACGAAGCCGACCGCCTGGCGGATCTGTACGACTACGAGATCCTGGATACGGCGTCCGAACTGGTCTTCGACGAGATCGCGCAGCTCGCGGCGACGATCTGCGGCGCGCCCTATGCCCTGATCTCGCTGGTCGACCGGGACCGCCAATGGATGAAGGCGGAGTACGGCCTCTCCCTGAGGGAGACTTCGCGCGACGAGAGTGTCTGCGGCCATGCCATTCTCGAGCAGGAGTACTTCGAGGTTCCCGACGTCAAGAAGGACGAGCGCTTCGCCGACAACCCCCTTCTCAACGGCGTTCCGCAGATCCGGTTCTACGGCGGCAGCCAGCTCACCACCGTACGCGGCAACAACCTGGGCATGCTTTGCGTGCTCGACTCGCATCCGCGGAAACTGAGTGTCGGCCAGCGCCATGCCCTGGAACAGCTGGCCGACGTGGTCGTTGCATTGCTCGAGGCGCACCGCCAGCGCCGGATGCGCGATTGGCTGGGCGACCTGGTCGATTCGGCAGCGGACGAAATCGTCATCGTCGATGCGCAAACCCACCGTTATTTGCACGCCAACGCCAGCGCTGTGCGGCGCCTCGGCCACCCGCTGGAGCAATTGCGCGCGATGACGCCCTTCGAAGTGATGCCGAACCTGACCCAGGACGAATTCGCCAATTATGTCCGGCAACTGCGCGATGGAACGCCGCAGGTCGTGTACGAAGGCACCCGGCGCCGCAGCAAGGGCGACGTCTATCCGGTGGAGATCCGCTGGCAACTGCTGGTCACCGGCGGCCGGGTGGTGCTGGTGTCGCAGGTCCAGGACATCAGCGAGCGCAAGGCGATCGAGCGCATGAAGGACGAATTCATCTCGGTGGTCAATCACGAGTTGCGCACGCCCCTCACCTCGATCCACGGCGCGGTGAGGCTGCTGGAGGCCGGCGCCGCCGGCGAACTGCCCGAGGCCGCCTTGCGCCTGGCGCGGCTGGCCTCGCAGAACACCGACCGGCTGCGCGCCATCATCGACGACATCCTGGACCTCGACAAGATCGTCTCGGGCCGCATGGAATTCGACATCGAGCCGCTGGACGCGCTGGCGATGCTGGAGAAGGTGGCTCGGGCGCACGAGACGACCGCGTTGTCGGCCGGGGTCGAGATCGCCGTCGCCGCCCCGCCGGGGCTGCGCCTGCTCGCCGACGCGATGCGGCTGCACCAGGTGCTGGACAACCTGGTCTCCAATGCGCTCAAGTTCGCGCCGCAGGGCACTCAGGTCCTGTTGCAGGCGCAGGCCGACACGGCCGAAATCGGGCCGCGCGTGCGCCTGTCGGTGACCGACAACGGCTCGGGCATTCCGGAGCACTTCCGCGACCGGATCTTCCAGCGCTTCGCCCAGGCCGACATGAACACCAGCCGCCAGAAGGGCGGCTCCGGCCTGGGACTCTCGATCGTCAAGAAGATGGTGGAACAGATGAACGGCATAGTCGACTACGAATCCCGTCCGGGCCTGACCACGTTCCGCGTCACCTTGCCGGGATCCGTTTCATGAGCGCACACCGCATCGTGCTGGTGGAGGACGACGACGACCTGCGCCTGATCGCCTCGATGTCGCTGGAGTCGATCGGCGGCCACAAGGTGCTGGCGCTGGAGTCGGGCGCGCGCGCCGTGGACGAGGCCGCGAACTTCATCCCCGACCTGCTGATCCTCGATGTCTCGATGCCGGTCATGGACGGCCCGCAGACGCTGGCTGCCCTGCGCCAGCAGCCGGCCCTGCGCGACGTGCCCGCGGTGTTCCTCACCGCGCACACCCAGGCCAAGCAGGTGGCGCACTACCGCAGCGTGGGCGCGGTGGACGTCATCGCCAAGCCGTTCGACCCCAAGCAGCTCTGCGCGCGGGTGCAGGCGGTGCTGGACCTGCCGAAGGCCAAGCGCGAGCAAGCGGTCATGAGCTGGGCGCCGACCGAGGCCGGCGGCCTGCCCGAGGCGACGCCTACCGCGCTGGTGGTGGAGGACGATCCGGGCGTGCGCTACCTGCTGAATTTCATCCTGCAGCAACAGGGCTGGCGCGTGCTGGAGGCGCACGACGGTCCGCAGGCCCTGGAGGCGATCAAGAAGGGCGAAGTGACCGACGTGGTGCTGATGGACATCATGCTGCCTGGCATCGACGGGCTGAAGCTGCTGGTCCTGCTGCGCGCCGAGGGGCGCTGGCGCGGCGTGCCGGTGATGATGCTCACGGCCAAGGGCGACGAGACCTCGGTGGCGCGGGCCTATGCGGCCGGTGCCAGCGACTACCTGGGCAAGCCCTTCGAGCCGGCCGACCTGGCGGCACGGCTCAAGCGCCTGCGCAACCGGCCGGCCTGACCGCCGGCTACTTCTTGGGCTTGGCGCGGCTGGTGACCACCCACGTGGTCTCGCCCCGCCATTCCTTCAGGTGCGCGATGCGGCCCCAGGCATTCTTCAGGCCGGCATAAAAGAAGGTGGAAGTGACAAGATAGAACCAGAACCAGCTCGCGTGCTTGCGGATCTGCGGGTCGGCCAGCTGGTAGACAAAGAGAATCTGCCCAGGCCCGGTTCCCAGCGTGAACAGCGTCGTGACGACGAACAGCGGCACGAACCAGTCGATGCGCGCCAGCGAGCCCGCCATCACCGCCCAGTAGGCGATCAGCGGCAGGATCTGCATCGACACCCAGGGGTAGGCTTCGCGCCAGGCCAGCAGCTGCATCATCCCAGCCTTCTGGCGCAGCGACAGGTGGCGCGAGCGCAGGGCCGGGATCACCCATTTCATCGAGATCTGGAACCAGCCCTGGGCCCAGCGCAGCCGCTGCCGGGTCAGCGCCGCCATGGTTGGCGGCGCCAGTTCGCGCGAAACCAGGTAGGGGTCGGAGATGATCTTGCGGCCCCGCACCAGCGCGCGCATCGACGAGTCGATGTCCTCGGTGAGCATGAAGCCGTGCATCCGCAGCTCGCGCAACAGGCTGGTGCGCCAGTAGCCGTTGCTGCCGCCGAAGATACCGAAGCCATGCAGGCGCGCGCGCCCCGGGTGGCTCACGGCATAGATCTGCTCGAACTCCACCGCCACCATCTTCGCGACCCAGGACTCGGCGCCGTTGCGGATGAAGCAATGTCCCTGCACCACGTCGGCGCCGTGCGACAGCCAGCGCCAGGCGCGCCGGAAGCTGTCCGCGTCGGGCTGGTGGTCGGCGTCGAACACCGCCGTGAACTCGCCCGTGACATAGGGCAGCGCCGCGTTGACGTTCTGCGCCTTGGAGGTGCTGGTGCGCACCCGCATCGGCACGAAGCCCGGATTCTCCCGCGCGATCTGCTGCAGCCGCCCCTCGATCTCCGGCATGTCGCGCGGCGTGTTGTAGGCCAGGATGATCTGCAGCGGCGCCGGGTATTGCACCTTGAGAAAGGCGCGCACCGTTTCCTCGATGATGGGCGCCTCGTTGGGCAGGTAGGCCGCGATGATCGCCGAGGCCGGTGGATAGGGTTGCGCCGGCTCCCGCGGGGGGTCCGCGCGCTTGAGCGCCAGGAAGCCCTCAGCCCAGATCGACAGCGC
>JAAOZX010000021.1 GCA_012274225.1 Comamonadaceae bacterium
CGGTCACCGTGAGGCCGGTGACCCCGCAGTCCGCCAGCGCCTCCCGGACTTCCTCGCGCTTGAAGGGCTTCACGACGGCGGTGATCTGTTTCATGACGGGATTTCCAATTTATCGGGCGAGGTGTCAGGCGAGGAACTTACCGGTAATAGGATAACGCCAATCCTTGCCGAAGCTGCGATGGGTCACGCGAATGCCCACCGGCGCCTGACGGCGCTTGTATTCGTTGATGCGGATCAGGCGCGCCACCCGCTCCACCACGGCGCGGTCGAACCCTGCCGCGATGATTTCCTCGATGCCCTGGTCGTTTTCCATGTAACGCTCCAGGATCGCGTCCAGCACGTCGTAAGGCGGCAGGCTGTCCTGGTCGACCTGGCCCGCCCGCAGTTCGGCGCTGGGTGGGCGGCTGATGATGCGATCGGGAATTGGGCTGATGCCGGCGCCATAGGGGTCGTGGATGTTGCGCCAGCGCGCCAGCCGGAACACCGAGGTCTTGAGCAGGTCCTTGATCACGGCGAAGCCGCCGGCCATGTCGCCGTACAAGGTGCAGTAGCCGGTGGCCATCTCGCTCTTGTTGCCGGTGGTCAGCACAATGCTGCCGAATTTGTTGGACAGGGCCATCAGGAACACCCCGCGAATGCGGGCCTGGATGTTTTCCTCGGTCGTGTCTTCTGCCAGGCCCTTGAACTCGTTGGCCAGCGAAGCCCGGAAGGCATCGAACTGCGGCACGATGGAAATCTCGTCGTAGCGCACGCCCAGCCGAGCGGCCATGTCGCGCGCGTCGATCGACGAGATGTCGGCCGTGTAGGGCGACGGCATCATCACCGCCCGCACCTTGTCGCGGCCGAGCGCATCGACGGCAACCGCCAGCACCAGCGCAGAGTCGATGCCGCCCGACAGGCCCAGCAACACGCCGGGAAAACCGTTCTTGCCGATGTAATCGCGCACGCCCAGCACCAGCGCGTCCCACAGGTCGGCCTCGGGGCTGCGCTCGTTGGTGATCACTGCGGTGATCTTCAGCCCGCCTTCCTCGCGCGCGACGCGCACGGCGAACAGGTCCTCCTGGAAACCGGGGGCGCGGCCCACCAGGGTTCCGGCGGCGTCGAGCGCAAAGGAGGCGCCGTCGAACACCACCTCATCCTGGCCGCCGACCAGATGGGCATAGACCAGCGGCAGATTGACGGCGCGCGCCCGCTCGGCCATTCGAGCCACCCGTTCGCCGCCCTTGCCAATATGGAAGGGCGATGCGTTGATCACGGCCAGCAGCTCGGCGCCCGACTCCTTGGCCAGCAGCGCTGGCTCCGCGAACCACGCGTCCTCGCAGATCAGCAGCCCCACATTGACGCCGCTGACCTGGAACACGCAGGTGCCCTGCCCCGGCGTGAAATAGCGGCGCTCGTCGAACACCTGGTAGTTGGGCAGCTCGCGCTTGGCGTAGGTTTCCAGCACCCGGCCTTCGCTCAGCACGCTGGCCGCGTTGAAGCGGCGCTGCACCGCTACCGACTTGCTGCGGATGTCGCCTCCGGTCGGATGACCCACCACCACGTGCAAGCCCTTTAACCCGGCCAGCTCGCGGGCCACCGTTTTCACGGCATCATCGCAGGCAGCGATGAAAGCCGGCCGCAGGAACAGGTCCTCGGCCGCATAACCACAGATCGACAGCTCGGGCGTGAGCAAGAGGCGCGCGCCCTGGGCATACGCGGTGCGGGCCGCGGCAATGATCTTCTGCGCGTTTCCGGCGGTGTCGCCCACGACGAAGTTGAGCTGCGCTATACAGAGTTTGAGAGCCATTAGCCGCCAGTGAAAAACATCTCGAACGATTATGTCATCCAGGTGCACGACTCGGCGCTGCAGGCCGATTCGCTCGCCTGGAACGCGCTGCTGGCCCAGCAGTGCGCCCCCAGTCCCTTCATGCGCCATGAGTACCTCGCAGCCCTGGAGCGCAGCGGCAGCGCGACGCCAACCACCGGCTGGACACCACGCGTGGTCACGCTGTCGCGCGGCGGCGAGCTGCACGCCGCCTGCGCTGTCTACCTGAAGGATCATTCCTACGGCGAGTACGTGTTCGACTGGGCCTGGGCCAACGCCTACCAGCAGCATGGTCTGCACTACTACCCCAAGGCGCTGATCGCCGTGCCGTTCACGCCGGTGCCCGGCGCGCGCCTGTTGGCCCGCGACGCTGCGTCCCGCCAGGCCCTGCTGCAAGCCGTGCTGAGCTGGTGCAAGAAGCAGAAGCTGTCGTCGCTGCACCTGCTGTTCGCTTCGGACGAGGACGTCGCGGCCTGCGAGGCAGCCGGGCTGATGTTGCGGCATACGGTGCAGTTTCACTGGACGAATGCCGCTGCGCCAGCCGACGGCGGCGATTCAGCGCCTACGCGCCGCTACGGCAGCTTCGACGACTTCCTGGCCGGTCTGGCCCACGACAAGCGCAAGAAGATCCACCAGGAGCGCCGCAAGGTAGCCGATGCCGGCGTGACGTTCCGCTGGTCAACCGGCCCGGAAATCGACAGGAAGGATTGGGACCTCTTCTACCGCTGCTACGAGCGCACCTACCTCGAACACGGCAATGCGCCCTATCTCACCCGGGATTTCTTTACCCGCATGGCGCGGGACATGCCACAAAACTGGCTGCTGTTCGTGGCCGAGCGCGAATCACGAGCAATCGCCACCAGCCTGATCACGCTGAGCGAGCCACCGGTCCAGGGCCCCGACGAGCCCGCAAAACAGCCGGCCGGCAAGGTGGCCTACGGGCGCTATTGGGGCGCGTTGGAGCGCGTCGACTGCCTGCACTTCGAAGCCTGCTACTACCAGCCGCTGCAGTGGTGCATCGAACATGGGTTCGACCGTTTCGAAGGCGGCGCCCAGGGCGAACACAAGATGGCGCGGGCGCTGATGCCCGTGAAGACACACAGCGCGCATTGGCTGGCCCATCCGGCCTTCGCCGATGCCGTGGAACGCTTCCTGGAGCGCGAGGGCCAGGGAATAGCGAACTACATGGACCACCTGGAAGAACGCAGCCCGTTCCGGCGCGCCTGATCCCTACAGTTCGGGGTGGAGCTTCGCGTAACTGGCAATGCCGTCAGCAATCTCCTTGCGGGCGGCCTCAGGGCCTTCCCAGCCGAGGATCTTGACCCACTTGCCCGGCTCCAGGTCCTTGTAGTGCTCGAAGAAATGGGCGATGGTCTTCAGCCGCAGCGGGTTCAGGTCCTCGGGCGTCTGCCATTGGCTGTAGATCGCCAGGATCTTGTCGATCGGGACCGCCAGCACCTTGCCGTCCTGGCCCGCTTCGTCTTCCATCTGCAGGATGCCCAGGGCCCGGCAGGTCACCACCACGCCGGGAATCAGCGGCACCGGCGTGATCACCAGAACGTCCACCGGGTCGCCGTCTCCGCTCAGCGTCTTGGGCACGTAGCCGTAGTTGGTGGGGTAGTGCATCGACGTGCTCATGAAGCGGTCGACGAAGATGGCGCCGGTTTCCTTGTCCACCTCGTACTTCACGGGGTCGGCGTTCATGGGGATCTCAATGATCACGTTGAAGGCATCGGGGGCATGTTTTCCGGGGGCGACATTGTCCAGGGACATGGTTTTCGTTTCAAAAAAGCTGCGGGGCCGACTTGGTAATAACCCTTATTTTAGGGAGAGGGGCATTTTTCCGCCGCGGTACGGGAATTGGTCACAAATTTCCGCTTATATTCCCACGGTTGGCCAATCGTCTCCACCCCGCCTCCCGGGGGCTACGAGGAAGCAACGCAGCGGAGGCGCCGCTTGCGGAGCGCCTCTCGCACGTTACTCAATCGAAACAACGTAGGAGAAACAAAAATGACAGGCAATTCGGCGCTCGTAATGGCGCTCGTCTGCGGCTTCGCGGCCGTGGCATACGGCTTCTGGGCCCGTGGGTGGATTCTCGCCCAGGACCCCGGCAACCCCCGCATGCAGGAAATATCCGGCGCCATCCAGGCCGGGGCCGCGGCCTATCTGGCGCGGCAATACAAGACCATCGGCATGGTCGGCGTGGTGCTCGCCATCCTGATCGCGGTCTTCCTCGATTCCACCACGGCTATCGGCTTCGTCATCGGCGCCGTGCTGTCGGGCGCCTGCGGCTTCATCGGCATGAACGTGTCGGTGCGAGCCAACGTGCGCACGGCGCAGGCAGCCACCCGCGGCATCGGCCCGGCGCTGGACGTCGCCTTCCGCGGCGGCGCCATCACCGGCATGCTGGTGGTGGGCCTGGGCCTGCTGGGCGTCACGGCGTTCTACTGGTTCCTGGCCGGCAACGGCCAGTTGACGCCCAACGTCAAGCTGGCCACGCTGCTGAATCCGCTGATCGGCTTTGCCTTCGGCTCCTCGCTGATCTCGATCTTCGCCCGGCTGGGCGGCGGCATCTTCACCAAGGGCGCTGACGTGGGCGCCGACCTGGTGGGCAAGGTCGAAGCGGGCATTCCGGAAGACGATCCGCGCAACCCGGCGGTGATCGCCGACAACGTCGGGGACAACGTCGGCGACTGCGCCGGCATGGCGGCCGACCTGTTCGAGACCTACGCCGTGACGCTGATCGCCACGATGGTGCTCGGCGCCCTCCTGATCACCAGTGCGCCGACCAACGCCGTGCTGTATCCACTGGCCCTGGCCGGCGTGTCGATCATCGCCTCGATCATCGGCACCTTCTTCGTCAAGGCCTCGCCCGGCATGAAGAACGTGATGCCGGCGCTGTACCGTGGGCTGGCGATCGCCGGCGTGCTGTCGCTGATCGCCTTCTACTTCGTTACGGCCTGGCTGATGCCCGACAACGCGGTGACGGCGAGCGGCACGCAGATGCGCTTGTTCGGCGCCTGCGCCGTTGGCCTGATCCTGACCGGCGCGCTGGTCTGGATCACCGAGTTCTATACCGGCACCCAGTACTCGCCAGTGCGTCACATCGCTCAGGCGTCCACCACGGGTCACGGCACCAACATCATCGCCGGCCTGGGTGTGTCGATGCGCTCCACCGCATGGCCGGTGCTGTTCGTGTGCGCCGCGATCCTGGTGTCCTACAACCTGGCGGGCCTGTACGGCATCGCCGTCGCGGCGACCTCCATGCTGAGCATGGCGGGCATCGTGGTGGCCCTGGATGCCTACGGCCCGATCACCGACAACGCCGGCGGGATCGCCGAAATGGCCGACCTGCCGCCCAGCGTGCGCGACATCACCGACCCGCTGGACGCCGTCGGCAACACGACCAAGGCCGTCACCAAGGGCTACGCAATCGGCTCGGCCGGCCTGGCCGCGCTGGTGCTGTTCGCCGATTACACCCACAAGCTGGAAAGCTACGGCCAGGCCATCAGCTTCAACCTGAGCGATCCGATGGTGATCGTGGGGCTGTTCATCGGCGGCCTGATCCCCTACCTGTTCGGCGCGATGGCGATGGAGGCCGTGGGCCGCGCCGCCGGCTCCGTGGTGGTCGAAGTTCGGCGCCAGTTCCGCGAGATCAAGGGCATCATGGAAGGCACGGCCAAGCCGGAATACGGCGTTGCCGTGGACATGCTGACCAAGGCCGCGATCAAGGAAATGATGATCCCGTCGCTGCTGCCGGTGGTGGTGCCGATCCTGGTCGGCCTGCTTCTCGGCCCGAAGGCGCTCGGCGGGCTGCTGATGGGCACCATCGTCACGGGCCTCTTTGTCGCGATCTCGATGTGCACGGGCGGCGGCGCCTGGGACAACGCCAAGAAGTACATCGAGGACGGCAACCACGGCGGCAAGGGGTCGGAGGCGCACAAGGCCGCCGTCACCGGCGACACCGTGGGCGATCCCTATAAGGACACCGCGGGCCCGGCAGTGAACCCGCTGATCAAGATCATCAACATCGTGGCGCTGCTGATCGTGCCGCTGGTCGTGAAGTTCCACCCGGGCGACGTGTCGACCATGCGTGCGGAAACCCCGGCGGCCGTGACGGCACCGGCGGCGACCGGCACGGTCGGCATGCCCGCGGCACCGGCGAAATAGGCCATCCGCGGCTCGGCCCAAGGCCCGCTTCGCGCGGGCCTTTTTCATGGGACTCGTCGATTCGACATTCGCTTGAACATTCTTGAAGGAACTGGGGCAAACTCCAACCCAATGGTTAACGTACAGGCCCTGACCCTGCCCTCATGACCGACCTCGTTGTCCGCCGTCTGCTGATCGACATGGAAGCGCCCATCCCGCGCCATTGGTGCGCCGGCGATCCGTTTCGCACGGCGTTGCTCAATGCCCTGTCCATGAGCTTTCCGGTGGGCGAGCAATTCTTCATCGATTCGGTGCGCAGCGGCTTCAAGGCCCTGCCAGCGGAAACGCAGGAGCGCTTTCGCGTCGAGGTCCAGGGTTTCATCGGGCAGGAAGCCACGCATCGCCGGTTGCACTCCCTCTACAACGAGCACCTGGAAAAGCAGGGACTGGTCAATGACTGGGCTGCGCGCGCGCAGCAACGCCTGCAGCTGCTCGAGGGCATGGACCCGCGCCACCTGGTGGCGATCACCGCCGCCAACGAACATTTCACAGCGATCCTGGCAGACTGGCTGCTATCCAACCCCGACCTGCTGGGCAGCCAAGACCCGCGCCTGGCGACCCTGTGGCTGTGGCACAGCGCGGAGGAGTCCGAGCACAAGAGCACGGCCTTCGACATCTACCGGGCGCTGGAGGGCAGCGAGGCCTGGCGCATCACCTGGTTTCGCCGCATCACGCTGATCTTCCTGGGCGACGTGCTGCGCCAGACCCTGAACAACCTGCGGCGCGACGGCGCCTTGTGGCATTGGCGTACCTGGAAGAGCGGCGCGTCCTTCCTGTTCGGCCGGCGCGGCCTCGTTCGCCAGACCTGGCGGCCCTGGCGCAAATACCTGCGCCCCGATTTCCATCCGAGCCAGCAGGAAACCGGGCAGGCGCGGCGCTGGCTGGCCGAGCACCGCGACCAGTACACGCCGGTGGGCGCGTCCGGCTGACCGTCCGCCGTTGGGCGGCTGAGCGCTTGGCGCAAAATATCGGCATGCAATTCCATTACATCGCCAATACCACCCGGCCTTCCTCTTCGGGCCGCACGATTCCGGTCATCGACCCCTCCGACGGCCAGCCATTCGATGAACTGCAGCGCGGCACGGCCGACGACATCGACGCGGCGGTGGGCGCGGCCCGTCGCTGCTACGACGCGGTGTGGAGCAGGATGAGCGCGGCCGATAGGGGCCGGCTGCTGATGCGCCTGTCGAACAAGATTGCCGAGCATGCCGACGAACTCGCTGCGCTCGAGCAGCGCGACTGCGGCAAGCCCACCAAGCAGGCCAAGGCCGATGCCCTGGCGCTGGTGCGCTATTTCGAGTTCTATGCCGGCGCCTGCGACAAGCTGCATGGCGACACCCTCCCGTATCTGGACGGCTACAGCGTGTTCACCTGGCGCGAGCCGCACGGCGTGACCGGGCACATCATTCCCTGGAACTATCCAATGCAGATCTTCGGCCGCAGCGTGGGCGGCGCGCTGGCGGCTGGGAACGTCAGCGTGGTGAAACCGTCAGAAGATGCCTGCCTGTCGCTGATCCGGGTGGCGCAACTGGCGGCCGAGGTCGGCTTCCCCGCCGGCGCGATCAACATCGTGACCGGCTACGGCCATGAAGTGGGCGACGCCTTGTCCCGGCATCCCGGCATCGACCACATCAGCTTCACCGGCAGCCCGAAGGTGGGCACCACCATCCAGCAGGTCGCGGCCGAGCGGCATTGCCCTGTCACACTGGAGCTGGGTGGCAAGAGCCCGCAGATCATCTTCGCCGACGCCGACCTCGATGCCGCGCTGCCGATGGTCATCAACGCCATCGTCCAGAACGCCGGCCAGACCTGTTCGGCCGGCTCGCGCCTGCTGGTGGAAGAGTCCATCTACGAGCCGCTGCTCGAGCGCCTGGGCAAGCTCTTCGAGAAGCTGCGGGTCGGTCCCGCAG
>JAAOZX010000022.1 GCA_012274225.1 Comamonadaceae bacterium
CTCCTGTCGCGGCCACCCGGGCCGGTCAGGAAGGAACTGTAGGGACGGCTCAGCCGCGCTGCACGCGTCCTGCGACGGAGTGCACGCCGGTGCGACGAGCTGCCGGAAAAGCGGGATGGAGGGGCCGGCCGCCCGGCCTTCAGGACGCGGACGAAGCGGGCACGCAATCGGCGAAGTAGCTCACCTTGCCATCCTCGCCCACCACTTCCACCAGGCCGTGGATGTCGGTTTCGAAGCCGGGGCAGCGGCTGTTGAATTCGCGCGAAAACTTGAGGTAGTCCACGATCTTTCGATTGAACACTTCGCCGGGGATCAGCAAGGGAATGCCGGGCGGATAGGGCGTGACCAGCGAAGTCGTGATGCGCCCTTCCAGTTCGTCGATCGGCACCCGCTCGGTCCTTCGGTGAGCGATGTAGGCGAACGCGTCGCTCGGCTTCATCGCCGGCGTCAGCTCGCTCAGGTACATCTCGGTGGTCAGCCGGGCGATGTCGTACCTGGCGTACAGCTCGTGGACGTGCTGGCACAGGTCGGCCAGACCCATGCGCTCGTAGCGCGGGAACTGCTGGCAGAACTCCGGCAGGATGCGCCACATCGGCTGGTTCTTGTCGAAGTCGTCCTTGAACTGCTGCAGGGCCGACAGCAGCGTGTTCCAGCGGCCCTTGGTGATGCCGATGGTGAACAGGATGAAGAAGCTGTACAGGCCGGTCTTCTCCACGATGATGCCGTGCTCGGCCAGGAAGCGGGTGACGATGGACGCCGGTATTCCGGTCTTGGCGAACTTGCCGTTCAGGTCCAGCCCAGGGGTCACGATGGTGGCCTTGATCGGGTCCAGCATGTTGAAGCCTTCGGCCAGGTTGCCGAAGCCGTGCCACTTGGCGGTGCGTGCTTCACCCTTGATGATCCAGTCGTCGGGGCTTCCAATGCCCTCGTCCACCAGCTTGTCGGGGCCCCAGACCTTGAACCACCAGTCCTTGCCATATTCCTCGTCGACCTTGCGCATGGCGCGGCGGAAGTCCAGCGCTTCCATGATCGACTCTTCCACCAGCGCCGTGCCCCCGGGCGGCTCCATCATCGCCGCAGCCACGTCGCAGCTGGCGATGATCGCGTACTGCGGGCTGGTGGACGTGTGCATCAGGTAGGCCTCGTTGAACAGGTGCCGGTCCAGCTTGCGATTCTGCGAATCCTGCACCAGGACATGGCTGGCCTGGCTGATGCCGGCCAGCAGCTTGTGGGTGGATTGAGTCGAAAACACCAGCGAGTCGCGCGGCCGGGTCCGGTTCTTCCCCATCGCGTGATACGGTCCATAGAAGGGGTGGAATGCGGCATGGGGCAGCCAGGCCTCGTCGAAATGCAGGGTGTCCACGTAGCCGTCCAGCATCTTCTTGATGGTCTCGGTGTTGTAGACGACGCCGTCGTAGGTGGACTGCGTCAGTGTCATCACCCGCGGCTTGACCGATTCCGGATCGATTCCCTTGAGCAGCGGGTTGGCCTTGATCTTGGCCTTGATGGCGGCCGGTTCGAACTCGCTCTGCGGAATCGGGCCAATGATGCCGAAGTGGTTGCGCGTGGGCTTCATGAACACCGGCACGGCGCCGGTCATGATGATCGCGTGCAGGATCGATTTGTGGCAGTTGCGGTCGACCACCACCACGTCGCCCGGCGCCACCGTATGGTGCCAGACGATCTTGTTGCTGGTGCTGGTGCCATTGGTGACGAAGAAGCAATGATCGGCGTTGAAGATGCGCGCAGCGTTGCGCTCGCTGGCGGCCACCGGGCCGGTGTGGTCCAGCAGCTGCCCGAGTTCGTCAACCGCATTGCAGACGTCGGCGCGCAGCATGTTCTCGCCGAAGAACTGGTGGAACATCTGCCCGACCGGGCTCTTCAGGAAGGCGACGCCGCCGGAGTGGCCCGGGCAGTGCCAGGAGTAGGAGCCGTCCTCGGCGTAATCGAGCAGCGCCTTGAAGAACGGCGGCTGCACCCCTTCCAGGTAGCTCTTGGCCTCGCGGATGATGTGGCGCGCCACGAACTCCGGCGTGTCCTCGAACATGTGGATGAAGCCGTGCAGCTCGCGCAGGATGTCGTTGGGAATGTGGCGCGAGGTCTTGGTCTCGCCATAGACGTAGATCGGCACGTCGGTGTTCTTGCGCCGCACCTCCGCGATGAAGCTGCGCAGGTTCAGCACGGCCGGATCGAGGTCCGGCCCGGGCGTGAACTCCTCGTCGTCGATCGACAGGATGAAGGCGCTGGCCCGGCTTTGCTGCTGGGCGAACTGCGACAGGTCGCCGTAGCTGGTGACGCCCAGCACTTCCAGGCCCTCGGTCTCGATGGCCTGCGCCAGCGCGCGGATACCCAGGCCCGACGAGTTTTCGGAGCGGTAGTCTTCGTCGATGATGACGATCGGAAAGCGAAATTTCATGACAGGCCTTTCGGCCCAGCGGCCAAAAATGGGCAAAACAGGCGCGCAGTGTATGCAAAATAGCCGGCGCGTCCTTGCGCTACGGCTGAATTCACCCAAAATAGTATGCTCAACAAATGAGGGAGGCTTCAGGCATGGCCGATTCGACGCTCTGGTGGCTGATGACGGGAACCGCCGTGGCCGTGGAGCTGCTGACGGGCACTTTTTACCTGCTGATGCTGGCCATCGGGCTGGCGGCGGCGGCGATCGCTGCCAGCGCCGGAGCCGGCATGACGGCGCAGCTCGTCACGGCAGCCATCGTGGGAGGCGGCGCGGTGGCGGCGTGGCACCTGAAGCGGGACAAGCGCTCCGACGAACCGGCGGCCCAGGCCAACCGCGACGTGAACCTCGACGTCGGCGAGACGGTGCAGGTCCACGCGTGGAAGCCGGACGGCACCGCCGATATCAAGTACCGCGGCGCCAACTGGACCGTCGTCGCCCTCGACGGCGTGGTGCATGGCACCGGGGCGCATCGGGTGCGCGAAGTCGTGGGCAGCCGCCTGGTCGTCGAAAAAATCTAAGGTCTCCATGAACAACGCACTGGCCGTCCCCTTCGTCCTCCTGGTCATCGCCGCACTCTTCGTCGTGCGCGCGATCAAGGTAGTTCCGCAGCAGCACGCCTGGGTGGTGGAGCGGCTGGGCAAGTACCACAGCACCCTGACGCCGGGCCTGAGCATCCTGATTCCCTTCGTCGACCGGGTCGCCTACAAGCACAGCCTGAAGGAGATCCCGCTGGACGTGCCCAGCCAGATCTGCATCACCCGCGACAACACGCAACTTCAAGTTGATGGAATCCTGTATTTCCAGGTCACCGATCCGATGCGGGCGAGCTACGGCTCGTCCAACTACATCGTGGCCGTCACCCAGCTCGCGCAGACCTCACTGCGCAGCGTGATCGGCAAGCTGGAGCTGGACAAGACCTTCGAGGAGCGCGACATCATCAACGCGCAGGTGGTGCAGGCCATCGACGAGGCGGCCCTCAACTGGGGAGTGAAGGTGCTGCGCTACGAGATCAAGGACCTGACCCCGCCCAAGGAGATCCTGCACGCCATGCAGTCCCAGATCACGGCGGAGCGGGAAAAGCGCGCGCTGATCGCAGCCTCCGAAGGCCGGCGCCAGGAGCAGATCAACATCGCGACCGGCGAGCGCGAGGCTTTCATTGCCCGCTCGGAGGGTGAAAAGCAGTCGATCATCAACAAGGCCCAGGGCGAAGCCGCTTCCATCACCGCCGTCGCCGAGGCCACCGCGATGGCGATCGAGCGCATCGCAGCGGCCATCCGCCAGCCCGGCGGCGACCAGGCGGTTCAATTGAAGGTGGCGGAACGCGCTGTAGATGCCTTCAGCAAGGTGGCCAACGAGGCGGCCACCACCCTGATCATCCCGGCCAACATGAACGAAGTTTCCGGGCTGATCGCCTCGGCAATGAAGATGGTGCAGGTCGGCCGGTCCTGAGGGCCGTCACTGCGCCCGTCGTAGCCCTGGTTTCCGGACGACCAGACGCAGCAATGGCCCTTGCGGGCCATTGCTGCGGTCGCTGTGCACGGCCGCGAAAGGCAGCGACGGTGTGCCCACCGTCGCGTTCGGGCCTCAGGCCTCGCCAGTACCGGGACTGGGTAGGCGCTGGTGCCGTTTCTTCCCGGCTGCCCGGGCTTCCTCGGACGTGAACTCGTGGGCCCGGCCGTTGGCATGCGCAGTGCGTCCGCCCATGCTGGCGATTTCGCGCACCCGCGTCGGGTCCATCACGGCAAAGCCTCGCTTGGCGCGCGGCCGCGTGGTTTCGCTGTTGCCTTCGATCATCTGGAATCTCCCATCAAGGTAGCCAGCAAAATGCTGAGCCAGATGAGAATTTACCGCTGCAGAGCTCGAGTTGGGTGCCTTCGGCTCAAGTCGGCATGTTGTCCTACAGTCGAGTCAGATCACCCGGGCGTTTTGGCGGGCGCGCTCCACGTAATTGCGGATCGCGCGCAGCTGCGCGCTGGCAACCGCACGCAGGCGTTTGGCCTCGGCGATCTCGCCGGCGCTGGGAACCGGCCCCTTGCCGTCGCAATAGGCGTCGAGGCGGCGCCCGAGACAACAGCCCGCCCGGGCCGCGGCCTGATCGGCGGCCTCCCATTCCTCGAAGAGCAAAAAGAACTGGTCCATGTCCACGCAAGTGTCCTTCGATCAATTACATGCTTCGGGTTGGGACCGGTGTTTGATGCAAATCAGTCTGCGTTCTCACCCTCGAAGGGCCGCAAGGTCGCTGCCGGGTCTCGCCGTGTTGATGTCGATCAAGGCTGGCCCGCGAATCGGGGCGGGGTCCAGGTCATCGGCCAACTGGTAGCGCCCGCTGCGCTGTCAGCAAAAGATCAAGGCCAGCCACGCCGGGTCGTCCAGCACGTTCAACACCACGAAGGCGCCGGCCCGGCAGGCCCAGTAATGGGCTGTGCAGAGCCAGCTCGCCGCGGTTGCGGCGGGCCGGTCCGGATCCGACGCGATGGCAATGCCTGACGACACAGGGGGCTCCGTTCTTGCTTGAGTGCCCCGCGATCTTATCGGCAGCCTGCACTGCCCCGATCTGTCTCGAACGCGCTGCCGGCGGCTTGAGCCCATAGCCGATCGGGACAACAATGGCGCATTCCCGCACACCGAACCACCGAGGAGCGACTCCATGCGCAGTGAAGTGACCGTGACCTTCGAGGGCGCCGCCCCGCTGCGGATGGACCTCGACCGATTGGAACCCATGACGCACGAGGCGGGCCGCGACTGGCTTGACCGGCAATTCACCGAATTGGGTTGCGAGCCGCTGCGGCCCACCGGAAAGGTGCTCTCTGCCGACAAGGTGGTGGTCGTGGCCGAGGCGGCGGGCGCACAGAAGTTCGCGGAAGCCCGGTGGTCGCAGGAATTTGCCCGGGCCACCAGCGCATTGCTCGGCAAGCCAGTGGTCCACGTCGACGTGCCGTCACTCACCATCAGTTATTGAGGGCTGCCGCCGGACAGCCGCAGCCAGCGGAGGATCGGCTTTCAGTTCGGCAGCGGCAAGACGGTGGTCTCCTTAACCCGCTCCAGGGCGAAACTCGACTTGACGTCGGCCACCGAAGCCTGCTTGAGCAGCTTGCCCATGATGAAGCGCGAGAAATGGTCCAGGTCCTCGACCTGCACGCGCAGCAGGTAGTCCATGTCGCCGGTCATCGCGTAGCACTCCGTGACTTCGCTCCAGGTGTTCACCGCGCTGTTGAACCCCTCGGCGGGCATCTGGCCCTTCTTTTCCAGCTTGACGCTGACGTAGGCCAGCATCTGCAGGCCCACCTTCAGCGGATCGACCAGGGCCACGTAGCGCTTGATCACGCCGGCCTCCTCCAGGCTGCGGACGCGGCGCAGGCAGGGTGACGGCGACAGGCTCACCTTGGCCGCCAGTTCGTTGTTGGGCAGGCGGCCGTCATGCTGCAGCGCGTCGACGATGCGCCGGTCGGTGCGGTCCAGTTTCAGCTCGATCATTGCGGCCTTCTCGACTTGTTTAGCAATAATATAGCGCAAACATCTATATTTAGGGCATCAGACGCAATCAGATTGCTGATGTCGCGGCATAACATCTCATGAATAACATGCTTTCACTGTAGGAGACATCATGCGCGATCCCGCTGGCCGGCCGCAGAGCCAATTTCTCTCGGGGAACGAAGCCCTGGCGCTGGGCGCCATGGACGCCGGCGTCGCCATTGCCGCCGCATACCCCGGCACACCATCCACCGAGATCCTGGAGACCCTCGCCACCTTCCCGGAGGTGCAGGCCGAGTGGTCGGTCAACGAGAAGGTGGCACTCGAGGTAGCACTGGGCGCATCGATGCTGGGCCGGCGGGCGATCACGGCGATGAAGCATGTGGGGCTGAATGTCGCGGCCGACACCTTGATGTCGTCCGGCCTGACCGGTGTCGGCGCTGGCCTGGTCATCGCGGTAGCCGACGACGTCGGCTTTTCCTCTTCGCAGAACGAGCAGGACAGCCGCTACTGGTCGCGCTTCGCCCACCTGCCGGTGCTGGAACCCTGCGACGCGCAGGAGGCCTACCTCATGGCACGCGAGGCCTTCGACCTGTCGGAGCGGCACCAGGTCCCGGTGCTGATGCGAATGACCACCCGCGTATGCCACGTCAAACGGGCGGTGCGGCTCGAGGCACCGCTGCCACCGCCGGCCCGCATCCCCTATGTCAAGGACGTGGAGCGCTGGATCGTCACCCCCAACCATGTCGGCAAGCTATTGCAGGCGCGAGCCGAGCGCGGCACCGCAATGCTCGCCGAGGCCGAACTCTCGCACTGGAACGCCGTCGAACCCGGTTCTGACCGGCGCCTGGGTATCGTCGCGTTCGGGCCGGTGCGCCGCGCGGTGCGCGAGGCATTGCCCGAGGCACCGCTGCTGTCGCTGGGATTCAGCGCGCCGCTGCCGATCGAACGGATCCGACAGTTCGCGGCCACCGTCGACAACCTGTGGGTGATCGAGGAAACCGAACCGCTGGCGGAAACCGAGTTGCGCGCCGCCGGGCTGGCGGTGCACGGGCGCAGCCTGCTGCCGCCGTTTGCCGAAGTCACGGCCGAACACATTGCCCGGGGCGCGCGGAAGCTGCTGGGCGAGACCGAAAGCCCGGCTAGCGCGGGGCCGGCGCAGCCGGTGTTCACCCGGCCGCCGACCCTGTGCGCGGGCTGCGGCTACCTTGGCGTGTACTACTGGCTGTCGCGCACGCCCAATGCCATCGTCTGCGGCGACATCGGCTGCTACACGCTGGGCGCCAGTCCACCCTGGAACTCGATCGACTCGATTCTGGCCATGGGCGCGTCGCTGGGCATGGCCGGCGGGGTGGCCCGCGCACTGGAAGGCGACGAGAAAAAGAAGAAGCCGGTGATCGCCGTGATCGGCGACTCCACCTTCCTGCACACCGGCATGCCGGGCCTGCTCAATCTCACCTACCACCGCGCCAACGTCACCGTGCTGTTGCTGGACAACCGGGCCACGGCCATGACAGGCTGCCAGAACAACCCGGCCAACGGCCGCGACCTGGCCGGCAACGCGTCGCCGGTTCGGGTCGACTTTCCCAAGCTGGTGGAAGCCCTGGGCGTGCGGCCCGAGCGAATCCGCAGCACCGATCCCTATGAGCTGCCCACTTTCCTGAAGGTGTTGCGCGAGGAGATGAAGGCCGACGAGCCATCGGTGATCATCACCACGCGGCCTTGCGTCTTCACCCCGGAATTCAATCGCGACCGCGCGCTGGTGGTCGACGATGCGCTTTGCAACGGCTGCGCCACCTGCCTGGATGTCGGGTGCCCGGCGGTGCTGGTGACGCGGCGCGAACAGCAGGTGCGCTCCTCCGGCAAGACGGTGGACCTGGCCTGGGTCACGATCGACGAGCAACTGTGCACCGGCTGCGGCATCTGCGCCAAGGCCTGCTCACGCGGCGCCATCGCGCAGGAAGCGCCGAAACGCATCATTGCATTGGAGCCGGCATGAACAAGAACATTCTGATCGTGGGCGTCGGCGGCCAGGGCGTCATGACCGCCGCCGAGCTGCTGGCCCGGGTGGCCTTGGCCAGCGGCTGGGACGCGTGCAAGACCGAAATCGCCGGCATGTCGCAGCGCGGCGGCGTTGTCAGCTCGCAGGTGCGAATCGGCCGGCAGATCCTCGCCAGCTAGATCACGCCGGGCCAGGTCGACCTGTTGCTGGCCCTGGAGGCGGCCGAGGCGTTGCGC